>NZ_JBNAZM010000061.1:0-23223 GCF_051195215.1 Arhodomonas sp. AD133
CTCCCCCCCTGTTGAAGAAGGAATCAGTGTGCGCAATCACGTGGACAGGATGTAGGTGCTGATTTGTTGGCGCTTACATCTCAGAATGCTGATACGCGAAGAAACATAATCCGAATCAGCAAGTTACGAGTTGTTCAGCGTCGACTATTTGGAATCAGCTTAGCCAGCTAACTATTGGTTCGGATTCGGTGAGAATGTCTACGCAGTCATTGGGGGTGTATATTGCGTAATGGCTGACATTTGTCGAGTCATAGGCGCCTTGGCGCTCATCCTCAAGCCACTGCTTGAAAGTCGAGTCTTCTACAGTGTAAAAGCACCAACCGGGCACGACTTCGGCTAGTGTCCGAATCAAATCACCTTCGTCAGTGTTTCTGTACGACAGTACGTTATCGAAATGTACTCGGAGAACGGCGTCATACAGCGATTTTCCACGCAAAAGAAGGCGGAATCCTTCGTAGTCATCGTGGAGGGCTTCGAGGTAGATCTCACGAGGTAAATTCTCTATGGGTGTCCAAGGCTTAAATCGCATAGCATATATCCTCAATATGTCGTCATAATAAGGTATAGTGACAGAGGCAGGCTAAAGATGCGCGTGTGATTCCAAAACTGTAACAGTTTCTGAAAATGTGTCGTTTGTTTGGTAAGCTATTTTTCACCATCATCAATAACGCTGCTCCGACGGTTAAGTGATCGTGCGCTAGTGTTGATAGCATAAGCAAGCCTTGCGAGCGGTATCAAGACAGGATTCTCGCAAGGCTTGCGGTGATGAAACTAGCGCGTAGGTTGGCGAGGTAAACCGTCAGTTATCGGAGTATCTGACTTTGGTCTTCTTCTTCGAGTTCCCATGTTGAATTTCTAATGTAGGCTTCCCTCCTGTGCTCCGGGAGCGCACGATTGCCGTGGAGTCGTCATCAAGGCGGCCAACCTTTCCGTTAGGGATATCTCGAACGTCCTTTGGTTTCAATGAGTCGAAGTCTTGGTAGGCTTGACTTAAGTCGCCGTCACGCTCGAACTGCTGGCTTCGCCCTTTTGTCTTGAGACCTGGCTTTGATTCTCTGATTATGTCATCAACGGTCGCTATAGGACTGTCGTCGGCTTGACGCAGGTATCGAGTCCCCCACTTAGCGGCTCCCTTGGCTAGGACACCACCAGCCAAAGAGATTGCACCGTCAACGGCAAGGGTACCGGCGGCGGCCGCTGCTCCGTTCTCTTCGTAGGTATTGTATGTGTCGTACGCGGTCCAAGCCGCTCCACCGGCCCAAGCTGCTGCTGCGACAAGCGCCGATACTGCGACTCGCCCATCCGGGTCCACGTACCGGTACGGGTTGTTATTCGAGTACATGTACCGGTTGAAGCTGTGGATGTTGCTCTCGGTAAACCCGGCCGGGTCGATTGCGTGGAACCGCGCGATCTCGGCGTCATACCAGCGGGCCTGGAAGTCTTGCAGGCCCGTATCGCTGTCGGAGGGCTTGCCGGTGTAACCGCGGGGGTCACCGGATACCGGCTTGAGCGGGGCGCCCCACGGGCCGTAGTGCTGCCTCCAGAGTAGGCTGCCGCTCTCATCCGTGGCCGCGACCGGCGAGCCGAGGGCATCGTTGTGATAGTAGGTGACTTGCTCGGCGGCCGTGGCGCTTTGCGCCAGCGTGAGCACGGCCGCGGTAATGATCGCGCCGATCCATTTCATGGCGTCTGTCCTCCCTGACTTACTTGTCGGAGCCGACTACGGTCGTGTCATCGTGAATGCGCGCGGCCAGGCGGGAGCCGACGTAGATGTACTCATCGAAACCGCCGGCTGGGTTGTATTCGCCCAGCAGTCGACCGCGTTTGTTGTAGAAGACGTCCTTGATCGCGGAGCTCCCGGTGCGCTGTACGCGCGTTCCCTCGCCATCGTAGGCGTAGCCGATGGTGCCGCTGGGCGTGCTTGCCTGCACCATGTGGCCGGCGCCGTTGTACTGGTAGCTCGCACCGCCTTCGACGCCGGTGATGTTCCCCTGTGCGTCGTAGGCGTAGCCGATGGTGTCGTTGGGGAGTTCCCGATAGGCGAGACGGTGGTCGTTGTAGTAATAGCTCTGGGTCGTCGAGCCACGGGTGCGGTTGAGTATATTGCCGGTGGCGTCGTAGGAAATGGTCTCCGTGCCCCAGCTCCCGGTGGCGCTGATCATCCGGTTCACCCCGTCATAGTCCATCGTGCGGTCACGACTGTGATCGAGTCCGTTGAGGATCTCGGTGACATTGCCCACGTTGTCGTACGCGTAGTCGTGGTCGACCAGGGTGTCCGAGGGACCGGAGGCCGTGAGTGTGTCGATCCGTTGCCGGCTATCCAGCGTCACCGTGTTGGTGGCGCCGTTCGCGTAGGTGATGTCACTCGGTATGCCGTTGGGGTGGTGGAGCACCTGGGTGACGTACGGCGCGGCCTGCGTGGCGCGGCCCAGCGCATTGGTGGCCAGGCTGACCTGACGGCCGCTGGGGTAAGTCAGGCCCGTGATGAAGTCCACCTGGTTGATGTCGTAGCCCACCGTGTAGGTTCGTCCGTCGACGGTGAGATCCTCGGAGATCAGGTTGTCGTTCGCGTCGTAATCGTAGGTCCGTACCGCCGAGCCGTTTTCCAGGCGTTTGAGATTGTCATTGGCATCGTAGCGGTAGGTGACGGACGGCGAATCGTCCGAATAGGACACTGATTCCAGTCGGTTGAGGTTATCGTAGGAAAACGTCTCCGTGACGCCGTTACTGCCTACCTGTCGCGAGGTCATGTTCCCGACGGCGTCGCGACCGTAGGTGGTCGTACCCGTCTCGGGGTTGCTCGCGGAGATCAGAAACCCCTTGCTGTTGTATGTGAAGTTTCGCGTGTAGCCCCGATAGGTGCCGTCATTTTGTGTCTGCCCCTGGAAGACAGAGTAGATCTTGCCGCGGGCGTCGCGGTTGATGATCGTGCCGATGCCTGTGAAGGAGTTGATTTGGCTCAGGCGCCCCTCGCCGATCGCGAGCCCGCCGCAATACTCATAAAAGTATCGCGTCTTCCAGCCGTTTTCGTTCGTGACGAGCTTTTCGTGGGCATCGGGATAGCGGATCGTCTTGCTGCTGCCATCCGCATGGGTTATTGAGGTGCGTCGTCCGAGCAGGCCGTAAGTGAAGGTATCGCCAACCGTTTCACCTGGATAGCTGCGGAAGGTGACCCGGCCCTTGGCGTCACGAGACATGGTGCGCGTGACACTTTCCCCGGTTGCGGTGTCTTGCCGGGTTACGCCAATGCGCCTGCGAAAGCCGTCCCACTCGCGGATCTCACGGAAATTGCTTCGGGTCAGCGTGCTGCCGGTATTGCTGTAGCTGATGCTCACCGACGCCTTGGCGGGGTAGTCGATCGACTCCAGGCGGTTGAGCGCATCCCAGTCGTAGTCGGTGGTGTGGCCGCGGCCGTCCGTGACGGTGTCCAGCGTGCCCGTGTTGTTCACCGTGCGACTGATGCTTATGCCTTCCGGCCGGTTCTCCCGCCGGGGGATTCCGCGGAAGTAGTCGGAATAGGTCGTGGTGTTGTTGCGGGCATCCGTTTCGGTGGCAACGTCGCCATCCGAAGTATAAGTAAAGGTGGTTTTGACGCCGTACTTGTCCAGGGTCAGGACGTTGCCCGCGTTGTCGAAGGCCCGCTTGGTGGTCCAGTTGTCGTTGCTCGAGCCCTTGGGGTGGTTCACTTCGCGCTGCTTCACTTTGCCAAGGATCCACCGGCTCGGGTCGTTGTAGTAGGTCAGCGTGGTGACGCGGTCGCCGGCGTCGCTGACATTGCCGGTTTCGGTGATTTGCTGCGGCTGAGCGTAGGCATCGGGGGTCGCGTAGGTCGTGGTTAACACTACGTTTTCGCGATAGTGGCGGACCTTCTCGAGATACGGGGTGGCCGTATACTTGTCGATGCGACCGGTGTCGCGGCCGTGCCAGTAGTCTTCGTCGGAGATCCTGAAGCCTGCCCACGTGTACTGGGTTTGCTCAATGATATTGCCCGTGAGATCGTACGCTTCCTCGTAATACTTCAGTCCGATGCTCCACATGCTGCCGTCGTTGACCGACGAGTAACCCCGGTGGTAGTGCTTGCGTGTGGCGTCCGGGCTCGTGACCGTGGTGATGTCATAGCCTATGGAGTTCTGCCAGCCCGGGCTGTAAGAGAACGTCCAGCTTCCGGCACTTATATCGCGACCGCCGGTGTCTTTGGTGGCCAGCACCGTGGTCCAGTCCGACTCCTGTCTATCGAAGTGGACATAATCGTAGGTGTAGTCGATGTAGCCACCCCAGGGGTACTCCAGGTGCTTCATGGCAAAAGAGCCGGCCTCGCCCTGTTCATTGCGAAGACCGAAGTACTCGTAATTCCAGCGGCTGGAGCCATCCGGCCGTTCCACCTGCGTCAGCTGCGGGTAAGCCGGGATGGTTTCGGTGGTCATCTCATAGTGGTAATCCCAGGTGCGCTGGTTGGCGACGATGGTGTCCAGCCGGATGCTGTCGTGGCCGACATCGGTATACGTGAAATCTACGCTGCGACCATCGCTGGTCGAGATATCGTCGATGTAGATGATGCCGGTGGCGTTGACCTCGTAGTCGATGCTCATCGAGTTGCCGTTGGCGTCCTCGATGTAAGTTGCGTAGATGCTGTACTCCTGGCTATCCGAATGGCGCTCGGTCATGTGGTACTCGGTGCCATCCGGCGAGCGCACGATGACATCCCGGCCATCGCAGCTTGCCGACCACCAGTCGCGGGTGATCATTTCGGGTTGGTGGTAGTCGGCCACCACCAGTAGCTGCCGGCTGCCATCGGGCAACTCCAGTGACGGGTTGTCCACCACCGACTCGTCCGCGAGGTTTTGGCTGCAGATCTTGTCGGAGTGCCGGTTCGCAACAACGATCCGTCCTAAGTGAATCGTCCACCCTAGACCGTACGGGCTGTAAGGCGGCCGCTCGTCCTGGGGGTGCTTGTAGACGCGTTGCACTTCCAGATCGAAACCGCCGTTGCCGGGAATGAATACGTCCGTGAAGCTCAGCTGCAGCATCCCGGAGAAGGTGTCAATGTGCTCGGAGAAGTTCTGGTTGAGGGTGTCGCGGAAAGGATTGATTCCGGGTTCCTCGTAGTAGTCACGGATGACGCCCTGCTGGGCGAGGGCCGGGGCGATGAACATGAAAAGCCCCATGGCCAGGGCAAGAACAAGCTTGTTCATTGTTCGGCTCCTTGTGCCTTCCGTTTTGGCGAACGCCGACGCCGCGGCCGTGCGCCACGTCGCGAGCGTGTCGGGGGCCGCTATCCGCTAGCGGCTCGTTGTCTCAGAGGGGTGGATGATCCGGTCGGAGGGCTCGTCGGATAGATGCGGTGTGCGCGGTGCGCCCGATGCGGCCTGACGAGTGGTAGCTAGGCCATGAGCGCCGGATGGCGCAGGTCTGGTGACCTTGGCCGGGTCACGCGAAGCAGGCCGATCTTCGCCGGGCCGGTGGCCCTCGCTTGGCGAGAGTGCGGTCGCTGCAGAGGACGCACCGGTCAGCAAGGCCAGAAGCAAGGGGGTATGCAGACGTCGTAAGGACATAGCTTGTCACCTCTTTCCCTGAGGCGGGTTCGTCGGCATTGCGCTTGGCCAACCCGCTCACACCGCCCCTTCCATGGAGGTACGCCACGCCGTACGCGTGGCTGACTTGCGCCCTTCATCGACACCGTCGTTGGTGCAGGGCGTGCGTGTTAAAACGTAGAGGAGGAATATTGGTTTTTCAACCACGAACGAGAATGTTTCGCGATCGTGACGGACAAACCTCGCCGGTGGACGTCCGGGTGCAGAACCTCAGTGAGCAGGCGGATCTGCTCAGAAAAGGGGGGCGTGGCCTTGGATTCAAGAATCAAGCGCAACGTCATTCGGCAACAAACGGCGGGCTGACGGCGTCGACGCTATGCTGTCCCTGGTGGATCTGGGTCAGTAGGCGCTCTGGCCGGGCTGATCTGTCCCTGTTCTGGCAGCGTCTGTCCGGTCAGCAGCCAGTAGCTGTATTGCGGCCATTTCTTGGCGACGGCTTCCAACACTTCACCGCGTGGGGAGCTGCCGCGGCGCTCGATGCCTTCAATCGTCCTCATGGAGACGCCCAGCTCCTCGGCGAAGCGTGTGCGGCCCAGTCCCTGGGAGTCACGGAGTTCCTTGATGCGGTCGCCGATGCTTGACATCCTACGTGTGTCGCATGCCCTACAGTTGTCGGCCCTACAAATGTAGGGTTCTTGTGATGCTGTGCAGAACAGTGCAGGAAGAGCATATGGAAATGCCCATCATCGAACAACCGAACGTCTGCCTGATGACTGACATCTGCGTCATGACCAAGGAGCGGTTCGCGCTGCTTTCGGGGCTTGGTGAGGACGTGGTCCGCGGTATGGTCAGCCGGGGGCAGTTGCCGACCTTGAAGGTGGGGCGGCATCGGATGATCAATCTGGAGCGCTTGCGCTATCGATGCCGGGAGGTGGGTGGCTAGCCGCGGGCGCCTTGCCGTGTGAGTCGCGCCAACTCGGGCGGGTACGGGCGAGCTCGGAGTGCCTTCCACGACCGACCACGCCCGTACCCGTCGGGGATCAGTGGTGCCCGACTTCGATGGGAACGCTCGGGTCGAACAGGATCATGTGCGGTCCCGCGGGGCCGGTGCCGTTTGCCTTCTGCACCGCCGTGAAGTCCGTCCAGGCGCTGCCGTCCTCGGTGGCATGGGTGAGGCCGCCCTCTGCGGTGTCTACGTCGAGCAGGTAGATACCGTAGTCTTCGTTGCGCGGACCGAATTCCGGATCGTCATCCAGTGTGCTCAACACCGAATTGGTGACATAAAGCCGCTTGTCGTCGTGGCTCGGGCGCATCATGCACGGGTGTGGCACGGACGCTTCGGCGACAAGCGCCGGATTGTAGGGATCAGTGATGTCGTACTGCTGGACGCTGTCCCCGGCCCAGTTCGCGATGAAAAGCTAGCGATCGTCGTGCGACAGGGTCATATCGCACGGGAGGGGCAGATCGCGCAAAACGACGTGGAAGTCCAGCAGACCGTTGCCGTCCTCGTCCTCCCAGAGCCACGTGTTGCCTGATGTGCCGATCGTGTAGCCATAGGTCGACTCGGGCGCGTGGAACCAATCCGCTTCGGTTGCGCCGCTGGGCTCGCCCAGGTGCACGATCTGGATGACTGCTTCTTTCTCCAGGTCCCAGACACTGACGGTATCGCCGGTGGGGCCGTACGGGTTCTCCAGCACGTTCCCGGGGTATCCCCAGGTCGTGGTCACCATTCGGTTGATCCCGCCCTTGTAGGCGATGTCATACATGTACTCGGGACCCGTTTCGCCGGGCGCTCTCTCGGGCCCGGGCCCGAAGTGCCTTACGAATTCCCCCGTTTCCGCGTCGAGCAGCACGAGCCCACCCGGACCGGTGCTCGGCGTGTCGGCACCGAGCATGGATACGAGGACGACGCCGCCGTCCAACGGGCTCACCGTGTGCGGTGCGACGTACCCGCTATCCCGCCTGAGCCCGTCTTTCTTTTCGACGAGGGTGGGTTTACGCGGATCGTCGGAGACGTCGAAAACATGGACTCGGTCAGAAAAGAGGCCCGGTATCAGGAGTCGTTCCTGGTCCAGCGAATAGCCCCAATGGTGGACGTTATCTCCGATCTCGGTGAGGTTCTCCGTGTGCAGGATCTCACCGTATTCGTCCGGCCGCTCGGGGTCCGCGCCCACCACGGCGAGGATGTCCGGATTGGACTGCTCGCCAGCGTTGATGGCGACGACATAGAGAAACACCTCGCGATTAGGGGCGCCGGAACTGTCGCTACCGACTGCCGCCATACCCGAGCCACTCCCCAGGGCCAGACACACAACGCCCGTGAGCGCCGGCGCCGCCCGGCGAACGCGTACCACCAGCCGTTCGACGGCTGTTGCCAGCGCCGTTATGCCAGTAACAAGGCCGGTCGCTTTCTCTACTTCGTAGCCCATGGCCGCCTCCGTTCACCGCTGGACGACTGCCCTGAAGTATGTGGCTTGCACAATGCGGATGATGAGAGCGAGAGGCGTCAGTAGCGGTCCATTCGTGCCACTTCGACGGTGCGGTGACCTCGTCGCCGGTTCGATCGGTGTGGACGGGTACGCATGGGCATGAAGCCGTGGTATATCGGACGCTGCTCATGCGAAAGCTGTAGCGCATCGAACGCCTCGGTCGGCTTGCCGTTATCGCATGACTGAATCCACCGGCATCCATCCATGCCGGAGCTGACCGGGGGAGTGGTTGAGGGCCAAGGGGACGAAGGGGTGAGGACAGACGGCGACTGCCTCGGGGTGGCGGAATGCGTGTTGCGGGATATCCGATCCAGGTGCCCGGACGTTCGGATGATCGAAAATGCGCCCGGATCATTGGGGATGAGCGTAAGCATTCCGGTGCAGCCCGGCGTACGCCATCCGATCGAGCTGACCTTGCAGAACCGCGATGAGCTCCACTTGCACATGGGGAATTTCTGGCTGGAGTGGTTCCCGTGCTCCGATGAGTCGACGGTGGCAGCGTTTGTCGATGTGGTGGCCGGTCTTCTGTCCGGCAGCTGCCGGGTACTGGAACACTATCGCGGCGCTCGCTGTGTGAAGGCCGAGTTGCAATGGAAGGCGCCGGAGGCGGGGTGGACAACATTCGGCACTTACAGCCGGTTTTCGCTGCCATTCGCCGGACGTAAGCATTACAAGGTGTTGATCAATCGAGGATGATGGGGTGAGCGAGCTGCGGCCAAGGTTAGTAAGGGGAAAGACCCGTTGTATAGCCATCGAGTCACCTCGATACCGGGCGGGATCCGAGGTGGAATGGCTCGCTGACCGAGCCGTGCCGGGTTGACGAGAAGGAAGATCAGCAACGATGAAAACGTGCGTGGATTTTGAATCGGCACTGTTCAGGCCATTTCTCTCGGAGGACGCTCAAGTCAATCCTCAGTGTTATGGCGCGGAACTGGCCTGGTGGCTCGCTCGAATGCTCGCCAGCCAGGGGGTGGAGACGAGTTATCCCGAATATGAGGATTGGGGGTGGTTCGTCGAGTACATCGTCGGTGACAACGAGTACTGGTTGTGTTGCGGCAATATCGGTGGCGAAAGCGACCGCTGGCGGATCTATCTGGACTGCAAGGCCAAGAGCCTGTTCGGCCGGAACCGGGCGCCGGTCGAGGTCGCGGTCCCGTTGCTCGACGCCTTGTCCGACGTGCTGTCCGAGTCACCGGATATCCACGGTATCCAGTGGCATACGGAGATTGGGGGCTGACCGCTCGGCAGACGAGGCGGCGGCTGCCCCGCACGTCGGGGATGGCGGTGGGGAGGCCATTCGCCTGATTTCCTGAATTCACATTATACAAGCAGTTCGAGGTCCTGACAGCCTGACAGAACTGCCGGGTAGGCGCGGCTGCGTCGTAGGCCCATGATTGGCCGGCGTCATCGACGCGCCCTTCGTAATTACGCGAAGGGGCAGGATCCCGTCGACCGGGCGTCATCTGGACGTACGGGGAACCGGTCGCGGGCGGCAAGCAGGGACGGACGCCGACGAGGAGGGGAGCACTCATGGCGGATCATACCCGGCTTCTGGACGAGACCGTTCAGCGCACATGGACGCAGATCAAGCAGGGGCGGTTCTGGACCTATTGCCTGAACAACCCCATTCCCGCGGATCTGTACCGCATCGTGATGGAGCAGATCTATCACTACACCCGTTTCAACTCCATCAACCAGGCCGCGGCAGCCTTTCTCGCCGAACCGGAGAAGCCCGGCCTGTTGAAATTCGTCTACCACCATGCCGAGGAGGAGCTCGGCCACGAGAACATGGCCCGCCACGATATCGCGGCGGTAGGATTCGACACGGATCGCATCGAGCCGCCGCTGCCGCCGACGCGGGCGCTGATTGCCTACCTCAATGACGTCGCCATTCGCCGCGGGCCTATCGCGCGGCTCGGCTACAGCTACTGGGCGGAGAGCGCCTACGAGCACATCGACGAGCTCACCACCAAGATCCGCCAGGATCTGGGCCTGACGGACAAGGCGATGTCGTTCTTCGTCGCCCATTCGCGCATCGACGCGAAGCACGCCGAGGAGGTCCGCGAGGCCATCGACCGGTACGCGGCTGACGAGGCGTCGATGGTGGCGGTCCGGGAGGTCGCCGAGACGACGCTCTACCTGACCGGCGAAATTCTCAACAACGCCTACGACCGTTTTACCGCGGGCGAGTCCAGCACCCGGGACGGGCACACGGCGGCGGCCGCCGGCTGACCGGCGGAGCCGCTGCGGCACCGGGTGCTTTTGGCCGGGCCATCGGCGCTCCGGCGGGGGAGCCGTGTGGTGCTTTCGGGCGCCGGAATGGTGCGCCCCGTATCGGCAACGAATGGAGGTTCGGGTCATGTCGGCTCAGCAGGGAATGATCGCTTATCGCGACGGTCGCCGGCTCCGGTTGGCCATCGCCGAAACGGATAGCGAGCTCCAGCGCGCGCGCGATCTGCGCGACGGAATATACGCCAATCGAGTGCCGGAGCTGAGTTTCGACCCTCACCTTGAGGCGGAACGCGACGCCATTGGCCGCGTGTTCCTCCTCTACGAGGATGACTGCCTGGTGGCGACGCTGCGGGCGACCCCGGTCGCCCGGGATCCGGCGCCGCTTTCGGGGGTGGTTAGCCTGGACGGTCACTCCGGGCTACTCCGCGATCCCGCGGCCTGCGAGGTCTCGCGCCTGGCGGTGCCGCCTTCGCCCCGGCGCTCGGAGCAGGCATTGCTGCTGCTCAGCATGGGCGCGCAGTGGGTGCTGGAGAACGATCCCACGCTGGAGCGCTTTCTCTCCTACTGCCGTAGCCAGCTACTGCGCCTGTACACGCGGGTGGGCGCGGAGCCGGTGGCCGAGCCGTTCCGGATCGCCGGGCGCGGCGAGCAGTGGTTCTACGTCATCGGCGGCCGTCTGGCCGACGCCGCTGCGCTGGCGCCGCCGCGGCGGGCGGAGACCGCGCGACAGCAAGCGGTTGGAGCCGAAAGCCATGCGTAACCGAATCCTGATCTACGGCTATCACGGCATGCGCAATACCGGCGCCGATGCCCGGTTGCTGGTCATCAGGGATGTCCTCCGGGAGATGGTGCCCGATGCCGAGCTGGTGGTGCCGACGTTCGCCCCCGGGGGGCTGGATTTCGTCGACGACGTGACGATTCGCCATATCCATCCGGCCACTTACCCCTGGGCGGCGAAGCCGCTGATCCGTGAGGCGGACGCGATGATCCTGTCGGAAGGCAACATGCTCACCGACGAGTTCAGCAAGCACCTGGTGGAGGCCTTCGTCACCGCCCTGCGCCAGGCCCATGCCCGGGACTGCCCCTCCGTGGGCCTGGCGCTGGATTCCGGCAAGCTGGAGCCGAAACGCCAGCCCCGGGTGCGGGACGCCCTCAACACCACCGCCTTGCTCACCGTGCGCTCGGCTGGCGCACGGGATGCCCTGTCGGCGTTGGGCGTCAACGGGCGATTGACGGAGACGGCGGACTGCGCCGTTTCCATGAGCCAGCTCGAAAGCGCCGAAAGGGCCCGTGTGCGTGAATCCGTGGGCCTGACGGCACCGCGGATTCACGGTATCGCGCCGGTGGATTTCTACATGTGGCCGGCGAAGATCCGCCTGTTCGGCAGGCGCGAGGACTTCGTGCGCTGGCCGTTCAAGGGGACCTGGCCCAATGACGGGCGCCGGCAAAGTGAGGCGTTGGCCGCCGAATGGGCGCGCTACTGCAATCACCTGCTGGACGACGACCCCGAGGCCACAGTGGCCCTCATCGCCATGGAGGCGGTGGACCAGCGTTTCTGCCGGCATATCCGCGCCCGGCTGAGTGACCCGGACCGTGCCGTGGAGGTGCGCTGCACCGAGCTCAGCCCCAAGCAGATGGCCGCTTGCCTGGAGGGACTGGCGTCCCTGGTCACATCGCGGTATCACGCGCTGGTGCTGTCGCTGCCGTTCCGCGTGCCCTATATCGCCCTGGGCCACGATACGCGAACCCAGTACATCTCCCGCGAGATGGGGCTGGGGGAGTGGTTCGTGGACTACCAGGAGCGCCATCTCGGCAACCGGCTGCTCGACAAGCACCGCGCGCTCCTGCTCTCGCGGGAGGCGGTTCGGGAACGCATCAGCGCCGGCCTGGCCGAGTTGCGGCGCAAGGACCGCCGCAACTACGAGCTCTTGCGGGAATTGCTCGCCGATATCGGATACCGGCCGAATCCGTTGCCCGAGGCGATCGGCGAGGCGGCGTGAATGAGTACGCCCGTCGCCACGACCGCCGGGCTCACGGCACCCAGGGTGATGACGTTCTACATCGCCTGCCTGTTCGCGCTGGTCGGGGGCAACGCCCTGACCAGCTACGGCATGATCATCCTGGCCCATGCGCTGAACCCGGCGGACAGCTTCGTGGGGCTGGTGTTCATGGTGAACTACCTGCCGCCGTTGTTCCTGACGCTGTACGCGGGCGTGCAGCTCGACCGGCGGTCGCGCAAGCGCATCATCCTGCTGGCGCACATGTTCTACATCGCTTCGGCCTTCGGCCTGGCGCTGGTGCTGGCAACCGGCTTGCTGACCGCCGATACGTCCTTCCTCCTGTTGGTCGCGGCCTGTCTCAACGGCACGGCGCTGGCGCTTGCCCAGCCGGCGCGCATGGCCATGCTGGGTGATCTGGTGGCGCACGCACAGATCGGCCGGGCGACGGTGATCCTCAACCTGCTCATGATTCTGGCGTTCGGCCTCGCGCCGGTGATCGTCGGCGTGTTGCGGGAAAGCCTGGATTGGGCGCCGACCTTCGCGATTCTCGGCTGCCTGGTGGTGGTGAGCAATCTGATCCTCTCCGCACTGCCGGTGGAGGAGCAATTCGCCGTGCCGGCGCACAAGGGTGGTCGCCTCCGGGAAGCTGCGCGTTATATCCGCAGCGAGTCGGAGTTGCTGCAGTTGATCGGATTCAGCGTCGCTGCGCTGTTTCTGCTAGGCCCGCTTCAGGTGCTGGTGCCGGAATTCGCCAGGACGCACCTGGGGCTGGGTGAAGCGGCACGCGGGGCGCTGATGGGTACCTTGGGTGTGGGTCTGCTGCTCGGGGGGATTGTCTCGGGCGTGCTCGAGCGTCGGAGCCGTCGGGGCCTGTACATACTCGGCGGCACCGCTGTCGCCGGCATTGCCGGCGCGACTCTGGGCAGCAGTACCGATACTGCCACCACCGGTGGTTTGCTGTTGCTGCTCGGCATCGCGGGCGGGGTCGTCGGCAGTCTGATCCCGGCGTGCATTCAGTCCAGGACTCCGAATTATTTGCGTGGCAGGGTGATGTCGTTTTATACGTTAGGTTTTCAGGCCACGCCCGCGCTGGCCGGGCTGGTAATGGGGGCGGTGGCCGACGTCGCCGGGATCGAGGCGAGCCTGCGCTCGGCCGGCATTCTGGTGTTCGTCCTGGCCGCTGTGGGCACGCTGTTTCTGACGACCCTGCGCCGCTATCAATAGCCGCGTTGCGGGTGAAGACCATGAGCGAGAATCAGAAGAATCCACCCACGGGCGGGCAGGCGGGCAGGCAACCGGCGTTCGGCGGCGTGCGCCGCCGCGGCGCGTTGCACCTTCCGATCGGTACGGCGTTGCCGGCGCTGACGCTGCCGTCGACGGCAGGCCGCGATGTCGACCTCGGCGAAGTGGCGATGGCTCAACACGTGGTGCTGTTCTTCTACCCGGGCGATCGGCAGGGGCAGGTCTACCCGGAGCTTGCCGGCTGTACCCCGGAGGCGTGCGCTTTCCATGCCCATGGCGAGACGCTGTGCGGCGCCGGCGCCGCCGTTTTCGGCGTGAGCCTGCAATCGACGCCCAGGCAACGGGTATTCGTGCAGCGTGAGGGTCTGGCGCTCGAGATGCTCAGTGACGAGCAGGAGCAGCTGACGCGGGACCTGGGCATCCCGGTGTGGACGTCACGCTGCGGCGATCGGTTCGTCGACCGGGTCACGCTGGTGTTCGCCCGCGGCCGGGGGCTGGCTCGAGTGATCCGGGATCCGACGCCGGAAGCGCATGCCGGGCATGCCCTCGAGGCGCTGCGGGCGCTCCCGCCGCGCTGAATGCGCGATCCAGCGTACCGACGTTAGGACGATGTCCACCGTGCATACCCTGACCAACCCTGTTTCCGCCGCCGAGCCGGCCGGGCTGTTGGTCGGGCTGTTCATTGTCGGCGGCTTGACCTTCGCCGGCTGCGTTCACGTGTTGTGGATGCGAAGCCGGCTGTCGGCGCGGTTCGTCCAGCCGCTGGATGGTGGCCTGCGGATTCGCGGCCGGCGCCTGTTCGGGCCCAACAAGACCTGGCGGGGTTTCATGGCCGTGGTGCCGGCGAGCGCGTTGGGCTTCTACCTGCTGGCCCTGGCGCTGACCCATTTGAGCGACGCGCCCCAGCGCTGGCTCTGGCCGCTGTCGCCGCTGCAGCATGGGCTGCTGGGGTTGATCGCCGGCGCCGGCCTGATGCTCGGTGAGTTGCCCAACTCCTTCGTGAAACGCCAGCTCGACATCCCGCCCGGAAAGCCACCGCGACACCGGGTCGCCGCGTGGCTGTTCGCGATCATCGACCGCTTCGACTCCCTCGTGGGGGCGCTGCTCGTGCTCGCCCTGGTGGCGCCGCTGCCATGGTCGGCGTGGTTGGTGGTGCTGTTGGTGGGGCCGTTCATTCATGGCGCTTTCAGCGCGTCTCTTTACCTGCTCGGCGTCAAGGAGCGACCGACATGACCGCCGAACCCCGCGGCCAGAGTCAGCCCGCCGCCGACTCGACCCGTTATGTCGTTCCGTTGAGCGACGCACAGGCGTATGACCAGCACGGCGGCAAGGCCGCCAGCCTGGCCAGGATGGAACGTGCCGGCTTCGCCGTCGCGCCCGGGTTCGTCGTCACGGCCGCCGCCTTCGACGCGTTCCTGCAGCACAACGACCTCAGCGGGGCGGGGCGGCTGCTGGCCGGTGAGGCCGTGGATAGTGTCAAAATCGAGCGGCTGCGCGATGCAGTCCAGAATGCCCCCATGCCGGCGACGCTGCAGGCGGCGCTCGACGATGCTGCACTGCAACCGGCTGCCGACGAGCCCCTGGTGGTGCGCAGCTCGGCGGTGGGCGAGGACGGCGCGCGGGGTTCCTTTGCCGGCCAGCTGGAATCGGTGCTCGACGTCCGCGACGGTGCGCAGCTCGTCGCGGCCATCCGTCGCGTGTGGGCCTCCGCGCTGTCGGCGCGGCTGCTTGCCTACAGCCGGGCGCGGGGTGTCGGTCTGAACGGCGTCGCCGTGCTCGTGCAGGGCCAGGAGCAGCCATTCTGCTCGGGGGTGCTGTTCACCCGGTCGCCCGACCCTGGCGACGGCGCCGATACGCTCTACGTGGAGCTGGTCGCCGGCCACCCGGGGCCGCTGGTGGCCGGAGAGGCCACGCCGACGCGCATCCGCCTCGATCGCGGCGGCGATGACATGGCGGTGGTGGGGGAGGCGCAGTGTGACGAGGACACGCTCGCGGCCTTTGTCACCGCCCGCCAGGGGCTCGCGGATGCAGCCGTCGCCCTGGAAGAGCTCTTCGCCGCGCCGCAGGACATCGAGTGGGCCCTGGATGGCGACGGGGCGCTGATCCTGCTGCAGAGCCGGCCGATCACGGCGCCGGCGGGGCCGTCGGTGCAGCGTGTGGTCTGGTGCAGCGCCAATATCAACGAGAATTTCCCGAGCCCGGTCCCCGTGTTCACGTACTCGGTGGTGCGGGCGGGCTACGCGCACTACTTCCACAACCTGGCGCGGGCTCTGGGCGTCTCCCGGCGACGGTTGGACGGCGTCCGCTGGCGGTTGCAGAACACGGTTGGCACGCATCAGGGGTATCTCTATTACAACCTCAGCAATATCCACGCATTCATCCGCGCGGTGCCCTTCGGCGATCACCTGGCGGGGCTGTTCAACGACTTCGTCGGTACCCCGGATTCCGCCGACGATCAGTCGTCGGCTCCCGGACCGCGCTGGCGCCGTCGCCTTCGCGAGTGGGCGGCGCGCACGCGCATGGTGCTGACGGGGCTGTATCGCTACCTGAGGCTGGAACGGGATCTGCGGGACTTCGAGGCGAGAGTGCGCCGGTTCGCGAACGCTTGCTCCCGCGAAGAGCTGGACAGGTGCACCAACGAGGCACTGCTCACGCGGCTGGAATGGTTCATGGACATCCGCTGCAACCGCTGGACCGCGGCCAGCCTGGCGGACTTCTTCGCCATGGCCGGCTCCGGTGCGCTCAAGCGGGCGGTGACGGGGGCGAACGCCACCGCTGATCCGTATCACGCGCTGCTGCGCGGGCTGCCGGAGCTGGTCTCGGCGCAGCCGGTACGGGACCTGTGGCAACTCGCCGAGCAAATCCGGCGCAGTCCCGATCTGCAATCGCTGTTCAGCGCTGAGGATCCACAGCGGATTCTCCAGTGCCTGGAGACCGAGCCGCAGTTTGCCGGTTTCCACGATGCCTTCAAGTGCTATTGCCGGCGCTGGGGCTTTCGCCGCTCCGGCGAGCTGCTGCTGACGGTGCCCAGCTTCGAGGAACGCCCGGCGCCGCTGCTGGACATTCTCAGGACCTATGCCCTCGGTGATGCGGCGGACCCCGCCGAGCAATGGCGGGAACAGGAACAGCGGCGGCAGGCGCTTACCGGCGAGATTCTCTCACGGCTACGCCGCAAGCGCCCGGTGCGTTGGCTGCCGTGGCCGACAGCAGCCACCGGGTTCTGGCTCCTGCTGCGCGCCACGTACACGGCGGTGGCCCGGCGCGAGCGAGCGCGCATGCATCAGGCGCTGGCGTATACCTGCTTGCGCTACGTGGTGCTGGTAATCGGCGAGCGGTTGTGTCGCAGCGGCGTACTGACCGATGCGGAGGATGTGTGCTTCCTGACCGTCTCCGAGCTGCGCGCGCACCTGGGTGGTGCGGCGTGGGCGCCGGAGCTGACCGGCACCCTCGCGGAGAAGCGCCGGGCCCACTTCGCCGCTCTGAACGACCAGCCGCCGCCGGAGACCCTGTACTTGCTCCCTGGTGAGCAGTACCGCCCCGGTCCGCGCGCTGAGCGGCAGCACGACCGCGGCACGGACTGCTGGCACGGCACCGGGGCCTGCGGCGGACGGATTACCGGCCGGGCCGTCGTACTACGCGACGTCAGCGAGGCCGCCTGCCTGCGCAAGGGGGACATCCTCATCGTCCGTCAGACCGATCCGGGGTGGGCGCCGGTTTTCCCGATTATCGCCGGACTCGTGGTGGAGCGGGGCGGCATGCTCTCCCACGGCGCCATCGTCGCCCGGGAGTTCGGCGTGCCAGCGGTGGTCGGCGTGGCGGGCATCACCCGGGAGATCGCGACCGGCAGCCATGTCGAGCTCGATGGAGATACCGGTGATGTCCGCCTCCTGGCCTGAGCTCGGCCGCACCTACCTGCGTGAGCGCTACCCGGTGGCGTTGTTCCTGCCGCTGGCGGTGACGGTGGCGGCGTGCGGTATCACCTTGACGCCCAGCGCCGGGCCCACCGTCATGGTTCTGATGGCGGCCGCCGCCTGGCTGCTGCTGCTCACGCTGCGTTTGCTGGACGACCTGGCCGATCGCGAAGTGGACCGGGAGACGGCGCCGGATCGGATTACTGTCCGCGTGTGGGATTCACGGCCATGGCTCGCCATGGCGGCCCTGTCGCTAGGGGGTGCCGGCGTGCTCCTCACGGCCGTTCATGGCATCGCCGGGGCGTTGCCGGCAGTTGCGACCATGCTTGCACTGGCACTGTGGTATGCCGCCCGGCGGTGGGTTCCGGGGCACCGGCGGTTCAACGCGCTGGTGGTCATGGCCAAGTATCCGCTGGTTGCCATGGCGGTCGCCGGCACGGTGCCGACCGCCCCTGCGCCGTTGGCGGTGTTTGCCACGCTCTATGGCTGCGCCCTGACGTTCGAATTCACCCATGACCCGTTCACCGCACCCACCCGTTCATACGCATGGCCACTGGCCTGTGCCGCCATCACGCTGACGGCCATGGCGTTCGCCACGAAACCGACGGTCTGGCTGCTGGGTGCGGTCGTGGCCTGCGCGCTCGGGTTTGCGGCGTCACTCACCACCTGGCCGGCTGCCCTGCCGAAGCGGCTGGCCGCGCTCGCCTGGGTGCCGGCGTTGGTGGTGGTCACGGCGAGAATCCTCTAGGAACGGTTCCGACATGCAGCAAGAAAAGCCTGGTGACGCACGAAGACGGCAGTCCCTTCTCGCCCTGGTCGCCGAGGCGGCGGGCTGTGCACCCGAGCGCCTGCGGCGGGAGCGCACGCTGGCGGAGCAGGGCATCCGGGGCCTCGCACGGCTGCGTGTCCTGCGCGTTCTGGTGCGCTGCTGTGGCGGCGTGCCGCCCTGGGAAGTCATGGGCCGGCCTTCCACCTTGCGGGATCTTCTCGCCTGGGCAGCGTCGGATGACCCCGGGCAGCAGCTGGCCGTGCCCGTGAACAGGCTCCTGCTGGATGCGGCGCTGGCCCCGGATATCCAGCCTGCGACGGTGCGGCCGCCGACGGACGACCGCTGCGTTCTCGTCACCGGGGCCACGGGCTTCTTCGGCCCCAACCTGCTCGAAGCGCTGCTGGAGGGGCCGCACACGAAGGTCTATTGCCTGGTCCGCGGAGAGAGCTGGGACCTCGCATACCAGCGGCTGGTGCAGCATCTGCGCACACGCGGGCTGTGGCGGACGGACTGGGCGGGGCGGCTGGAGGCGGTGGCCGGCGATACCACGCAGCCGCAGCTGGGGCTGGAGCGGACCACCTACGAATGGCTCAGCGAGCATATCGACGCCGTCTACCACGCGGCTGCCGCGGTCAACTGGGCGCAGCCCTACGAGGGGCTCCACGAGGCCAACGTTCACGCCACCGAGGCAATGCTGCGCTTCGCCTGCCACGGGCGCACGAAGCGCTTCGCGTTCATCTCCAGCACGGTGGTCTGTCACACCGTCGGTGGTCCCGTTGCCCTGGCCGAAGCTGACGAGATCACCCCGTACCTGGGTGGGCTGTATCTGGGCTACGCGCAGTCCAAGTGGGTGGCGGAGCAGCTCGTGATGGAGGCCGGCGAGCGGGGCCTGCCGACGCTCATCCACCGCCCGCCGTTCGTCGCCGGCGACACGCGGGACGCCGTCGCCAACGGCGACGATCTACCGGCACGGCTGCTCAGCGCCAGCCTGCGTTGCGGTCTGGCGCCGGACGTGGACTGGCCCATGGACGCGTGCCCGGCGGATTTCCTGGCCCGGGCCGTGGTGCGGTTGAACGTACACGCCAGCCCGGCGACGCTTGTCTATCATCTGCGCGGGGACCGGCCCACGACCTGGCGTCAGCTCGTGCTGTGCATGAACCTCTACGGTTACCCGATACGGCTGACCGACTACGATCGCTGGCTGAAGGCGGTGCGGGGCTCGACACGTGCCCACTGGCCCCTGCGCCCCCTGAAGCCGCTTTTCAGCGGACGGCCGGAGGGCGTGGGCACGCCAGCCTTGGCGGAGCTGCTGCAACGCCATCGCGTCTCCGAGGCCGGTAACGCGGCGACCGGCAGAACGCTGGCGCGGGAAGGGCTCCAGTGCCCCGAGATTCGGCCTGGGCTGCTCAAGCGCTACATCGAGCACTTCATCGACACCGGGGTGTTTCCGCCACCGGAGCGGCCGATGGAGGAGGGCGGCTGGTCCCACGTGGTCGATGCCATCGCCGGCGCCGTCGACGCCTGTGCGGCGACCCAGGGCTGGTCCATCGTCGACACGATGCGGCTGCCGCTGTCCGACGGCGGCGACAGCATCGTCACCGAGCTCTCGGCGCTGGTCAACGGCCAGGTGGCCGGTCTCTTTCCCCTGCGACTGCACCTGAACCGGGCATCCGGCGCCACGCCGCGGGACCTGCTCGTCAAGGTCAAGGCTCACGACACCACCACCCTGGCGGTGGCGCGCGCCATCGCTGCCCTCGAAGACCCGGCCCTGGCCAATGAATTCGACCGCATCAGCTCGCTGCTCCCGTTCAATGGCGGCCACGCGCGGGAAGCGGCTGTCTATTCTCTCCCGGGAGAGGCACTGCGGCGTCATATGCCCGATTGCTATGGGCACGTTCATGGCCCTGACGGCCAGGGCTGTGCCCTGGTGCTTGAAAACCTCAGCGGTGCCGGGCGTCTGGGCGGTTCCGACCCACTGACACGGGCGGAACTGACAGGCGCGCTGGATTGCCTGGCGGTCGTGCACGGGGAATGGCTGGGCCGTACCGAGGCGCTGACGGGCGCATCGTGGCTGCCGCCGAGGCCCGGTCCCTCGGAGCGCGCGGCCATGGGCGCTTTCTGGGAACGGCTGTCGGCGTTGACCGTCCGCTACGCCCGGCAGCTGGGTGAATACCGCCTCGCGGAGCGCTGCCGGGATCTAGTGGAGACACGGCCACATTGGTTCGCCGATGACGCGGGATTACCCGTGACCCTGGTGCACAACGACTTCAACCCGCGCAATCTCGCCTTCTTCGGCCACGGAGTGGACGCGCTGCACTGCATGGCATACGACTGGGAGCTGGCGACCCTGGGGTTGCCGCAACGGGACCTGGCGGAGCTGCTGTGCTTTGCCATGGAGCCGTCCGATATCGAGCCATCAGCGCTCATGGAACGAATCGACGACCATCGGCGGCAATTGATCGAGCACACCGGCACGGAGCTGCCCGCGCGGGAGTGGTTGCACGGCTTCCGCTATGCCATGCGCGAACTGCTGGTGGAGCGGCTGGGTCTGTATGTGCTCGTGGATACGGTGGACCGCCAGCCGTTCCTGCCGCGCGTGCTGCGTAGCTGGCTCGCCATCCACGACGCCCTGGAGGCCCGCGGATGAACGCGCCCCGACCCGCGCTTGCGATTATCCCCAGCGCCATCACGGCGACGAGCCTGCTCCTGGGCTTCGCGGGCATCGTCGCCGCTGCTGAGGGGCACTGGCATCTCACGGCCTGGGCGGTGGTCTGGTGCGTGCTGCTGGATATCGCCGACGGCACTCTGGCCCGGCGTCTCGGGGCCGGGACCGCAGTCGGTGCCCAGCTCGACAGCCTGGCCGACCTGGTCGCCTTCGGTGTCGCGCCGGCGATGCTGGTTTACCGGGTGAGCCTGGACGGAGCGCCTACGCTCATCCACACGGTCGCTGTCGCCGGTGGCTGCGCCGCGCTACTACTGGCCGCCGCCTACCGTCTGGCGCGGTTCAACGCCGCGTCTGCCGGTGCCGCATTCACCGGCCTTCCAGCCCCCATCGGCGCATTGATCCTGGCCAGTACCGCACTCGTGGTCAACGACACCCTGTCCAGCCCGCAATGGAACGCTGCTCTACCGGTGCTTGCCATCGGCATCGCCGGATTGATGGTCTCGCGGGTGTCATTCGCGCGGCTCGACGGTGCCGGGCGGTCATGGCGGCGGCGGGTGCTGCAGATCTGCCTGTTCGCGGTCGTCGCCTCCGCGCTCAGCATGCGCTTCCCCGGCATCGTGCTGGCCTGTGCGCTGGTTTACCTGGTCATTGCCGGCGGGCCGCCTAGGCCGGCGACGGGGCAGCACTGAACGGGCGGTTCGCGCTGGCGACGGAAGCCGGCCGCAATATGGAATGATTCGGCGATTACCGCTCCGCGGCTTCCGCGTCGCGTACGCGGCCCCGGACTACACTGAATGAGTGCGGCGGCAAGGGATTTACGGCCGCGTGATCCCCGGAGCGTGTGTGTTCCCCGGGCCGCGAGGTGATCGCCATGGCCAATGACAACGAGCCGGCGGGCGTGAAACCGCTCGACGACCTGGAAATCGTCGTGATCGTGGACAACGAGACGGACACGCTGTCCAGCGTGGATGCCGGCGTGCCGCAGGAGCCGGAGCTGGCGGGGCACGTCCGGCGCACGGCGCCGAGCCGCTACCACGAGGGCCATGAATGCAGGACGGTTTTCGATCGTCTTTGCTGCGCCTGTCACGGCTATTCCGTGCTGATGACCGGCCATCGGGACGGCGATGCCCACAGCGTGCTGTTCGATGTCGGGCCTTACCCGGGCCTGTGGCTGGACAATGCCCAGCGTTTGGGCATCGATCTGGCGACGATCGAGCAGATCTTCCTCTCCCACTGGCACTACGACCACAGCGGCGGTCTGCCGGAAGTGGTGGCGGCCATCGGCGCCGCACGGGAGATTGCCGAGCTGACGCCGCCGATCGTCGACCTGCATCCCGAGCGGCCGGACCAACGCGGCGCCCGGTTGCCCAGCGGTGACATGGTTCTGCTCGCGCAGGAGCCGACGTTCGAGGTCATCGCCGGAGCAGGCGGGACGATCGCCAAGCACGCCGAGCCGCATGCCGTGTGCGATGGCTTCTTCTTCGTGAGCGGCGCCATCGAGCGTGTAACGGAATACGAAACGGGCCTCCCCGCTCACCACAGCTTCTACGGCGAACGCTGTGTACACGACCCGTTGATCATGGATGAGCGGTACGTGGCCGCCTCGGTGCGCGGACGGGGCGTGAGCGTCTTCTCGGCGTGCTCCCATGCCGGCATCGTCAACGTCTGCCTGGCGGTGAAGACAGCGTTTCCCGGTCTGCCCGTGGACCTGGTGCTGGGCGGCTATCACCTGGCGGGCACGTCGGTGGAAGCGCGTATCGAACCCACCGTGCGCGACCTGAAAACCCGCATCGATCCGCGGCTGGTGGCGCCGGGCCATTGCACCGGCTGGCGGGCCAAAGCGATGCTCGCCGACACCTTCGCGCCGGGGCGGTATGCGCCAAGCGTTGTCGGCACCGTGTACCGTCTTCAAACGTCTTCGGCCTGAGGGACAACGCCATCGCACAGGGGAAGGGCGAGGCGCGGTGATTCCGAAACGAATGCGCTGGCGATTTCCGGGCCTCGTCGTGAACCGGCGCTGGACGTACAAGCCACCGGCGTCGGACTATTGCACCATGCGAAGCGACTGATGGGACCTTGCGGTCGGATGCTGACTCGAGTCATTCGGACGGGAACAAAGTTATTTGTCGCACTCGTGGTGCTTTGGATGGGCCTGCTGGCGGCGCTGCTGCTGTATCATCGCAGTGTGGCGGATCTCGGTGCTCCGGACGGTCACGCGGTGCACTGGCTGTTCGCTCCAGGGTGGCATCTGATTGCCCCAATGGGCGTGCTAGGCTACTGTTCCTGCTTGCTCATCGCTTGGCTATATGTTGCGACCTGAGTGATCATATACCGACCAGGAGTTATGCTCTGTTCCAAGCCCGCTTCGCCTTGCAGGAGCTGGG
>NZ_JBNAZM010000062.1:0-23173 GCF_051195215.1 Arhodomonas sp. AD133
CGCCTTCGCTCGCGCGCCTGGCAGCCGAATCGCACAAGCGCTCTGACACGTGGCATTACCTGTGATCGGATTAGTAAGAACCGATCAGGTGCGTGCACTCAGAAGCCCGATGATCGCAGAAGTTTCATCAAACTGGCGTAGGGGTTTTCCAGAAGGTTGGCCACGCGGTCGGTCAGCTCGATCCGGCGATCGATATCCGGATAGGCGTCTAGGCATTCCACCACCACGGGCAGTACGTGCAGCCGGCTGAAAATGATGGGCGGCGTGGGACGTCAATTGCCCACAGCAGATTCCGCGGCGCATCGATGCGGATGATGTCGACGCGTTGCTTGCCGAGCGCGACGAGCGAATCAGGGCCCTGGAGGCTGAAGTGAGGCGACTTCGCGAGGGTGCCTAGCGGCTCCGGCGCACCGTGGGATGGGGCATGGCGCGGTAGTTAGGCCCGGTGCACCACCGCGACGGCTGCCGAGTGCCCGACTTGACAGGCGCGACCAGGCTCCATACCGTCCTCGCGCCGGTTTCCATCGGGAATGAAAAGGGAATCTGGAGCGCCACACGGCGCCAAACAGAACTGCCCCCGCAACTGTAGGCGACGAGAGCCTGCCCGTATTCGAGGCCACTGGTGCCGTTATGCGCCGGGAAGGCCGGGCAGGGTCGAGGACTCGCCAGTCAGGAGACCTGCCGGCGCTGTCACCCATTGACCGGGCGGGGTGCCCCGGGAACGGAGCAAGACGACTGGCCGCGATCGACCGCCTGCCTTGCATGCTCGCCACGGAGTGATGAGCGATCTGTCCCGTGATCCCGACGCCCGGCGTGAGAAGGGACCTGCTCATGCTGCCGCGTTTCATCGCCATTGCCACGTTCGGTGTGCTCGCCGCCGTGTCCGCCTCCAGCCAGGCGACGACATATCCGCTGACTCTCGAGAACTGCGGGCGCGAGGTGACCTTCGACGCCGCGCCGCAGCGCGACGTCACCGTCGGCCAGGCGGCGACGGAGATTCTCTACGCCCTGGGCTTCGCCGATCGCGTGGTCGGGACCTCGGTCTGGTTCAACCCGGTGCTCGACGAGTTCGAGGCCGTCAACGAGGGCATCGAGCGCCTTGCCGACAATGATCCGAGCTTCGAGAGTGTCGTGGCGAAGCGCCCGGATTTGGTTGCCATCCAGTACGAGTGGCACGTGGGCCCCGAGGGCATCGTGGGCACGCGCGACATGTTTCACGACCTCGGCGTGGCCACCTACGTGCTGCCCACCGACTGCGTGAACAAGGACAACTCCGTAGGCGTGGATGGTACGCGAAGCGCGATGTTCGATACCGACGCGCTCTATCGCGGTATCCGGGAGCTCGCCCGCGTCCACGACGCGCCGAAGGCGGGCGAGAAGCTCGTGGACGAACTCCGCGCCCGCGAGACCGCGGCCATCGAGAAGTCGAGATCCCTCGACCTCGGCGATGTCTCCGCCGTGTTCTGGTTTTCCTCTGCCGAAATGGACGTCGACCCCTACGTGGCCGGCCGCAAGGGGGTGCCCGCCTACATGATGGAGCAGCTGGGCATACGCAACGTGATCGAATCCGACGAGGAATGGCCCACGGTGGGCTGGGAGACCATCGCCCAGGCCAACCCCGATCTCATCGTTATCGCCGAGATGGACCGCCGCCGTTTTCCGGCGGACGACGTGGAGAAGAAGCTCGAGTTCCTGCGCACCGATCCGGTGGCGAGCCAGCTCGACGCGGTGAAGCACGACCGCATCGTGGTCATGGACGCCCATGCCATGGACCCGTCGATCCGCAACGTTGGCGCCCTGGAGCGGCTTGCGGACGAGCTCGAGACGCTCGATCTGTCTGACGGGTGATCGTGGATCTGCTGCGGCGCTGGAGCGTGACCGCGGGGGCGTGGGTCAGCGTCCTCGCGCTGGCCATTGTCGCGGGTGCGGCAATCGGCGAGACGTCGATACCGCCCGCCGTCGTCGCACAGACCCTGGCCAACAAGGTGCTGGGGGCGTCGTATTCCCTCGATCCCATCGACCAGGGCATCGTGTGGAACTACCGGCTGAGCCGGGCCATCGTGGCCGCGGCGTGCGGGGCCGGGCTCGCGCTGTCCGGGCTGGTGCTGCAGATGCTGCTGCGCAATGCGCTGGCGGATCCCTACATACTCGGCATTTCCGCCGGTGCTTCAACGGGCGCGGTGGCGGTCACCATCGCCGGCGTGGGTGCCGGGGCAGTGTCGTTGTCGCTGGGTGCCTTCGCGGGGGCGTTAGTGGCGTTCGCGCTGGTAGTGGGGCTGGCCCGCGCGGCGGGCGGTTTCAGCGGCGCCGCGACCGGGCAGATCGTGCTCGCCGGCGTGGCGGGCTCGCAGCTATTCAACGCGCTTACCTCCTATGTCATCGCGCGCTCGGCCAACTCCGACCAGGCGCGCGGGATCATGTTCTGGCTCATGGGGAACCTGAGCGGGGTGCGTTGGCCGGATGTTTGGCTGGCCGCGCCCGTGGCGTTCGCCTGTCTCCTCGTGTGCATGGTGCATGCGCGGGCGCTGGATGCGTTCGCCTTCGGCGCCGATGCGGCGGCGTCCATGGGCGTGCCGGTGCTGCGCACGCGCGCGGTACTGATCGGTGCGGCGGCGCTCGCGACGTCGGTGATGGTGAGCATCGTCGGATCCATCGGCTTCGTGGGTCTCGTCATTCCCCATGCGGCCCGTTTCCTGGTGGGCCCGGGGCATGCACGGCTCACGCCGGTGAGTGCACTGGTGGGGGCGGTGTTCATGATCGTCGCCGACGTGGTCTCGCGCATCATCGTGCCGGGGCAGGTGCTGCCCATCGGCGTGGTCACCGCGCTCGTCGGCGCGCCGGTGTTCGCGCTGATCCTGGTGCGCGGTCCGTCGGGGGCGCGATGAGCCTCGCCGCGCGCAATCTGGGATGGCGGGCAGGGCGCATGCCCATCGTCCAGGGTGTCGAGCTGGACGTCCCCGATGGCGAGTTGCTGGGGCTCGTCGGTCCGAACGGCTCCGGCAAGTCGACGCTGCTGCATCTGCTCGCCGGCCTGCGGCGGCCTTCGGCAGGGCAGGTGACCCTCGCCGGGGAGGACCTGGCCCGCATGCCGCGGCGGCGGATCGCGCAGCGCGTCGCGCTGGTGGCCCAGCAAGCGGAGACGGGGGAGCGCCTGACCGTGCGTGAAGCCGTCGAGCTGGGGCGCACGCCCTGGCTGGGCCCGTTCGCCCCCTTCGGCGAGGACGATGCCGCCATCGTCGACGACGCCCTGCGTCACACCGGGCTGCTGGCGCTCGCCGACCGGCGCTGGCAGACGCTCTCCGGCGGCGAGCGTCAGCGCGCCCACATCGCCCGCGCACTCGCCCAGCGGCCGCGGTTGCTGCTACTGGACGAGCCCACCAACCATCTGGATATCCACCACCAGCTCTCGATTCTCGCCCTGGTGCGGCGCCTGCGTATCACCATCGTGATGGCGCTGCACGACCTCAATCACGCCATGGACTGCGACCGCGTCGGCGTCATGGACGAGGGCCGGCTGGTCGCCCTCGGCCCGCCGGCGATGACGCTTTCGCCCGAGCGCCTGCATCACATCTTCGGCGTGAACGTGCGCTACCTGGAAGACCCGCAGGACGGCCGCACCGTGTTGCGGTTCGAAGCCCCATAGAGCGTGTCGCCGGCGTCCGGCGACCGGCACAATACCTGTGCCGCAACGTCACCCTTCCAGGTGCGCGAATCCGATATATTGCGACGCAACATCCATCGCCGCCGAAGGAATGACCATGTCGTCCGACGTCCGAATCGAGATTGACGATCACGAGCGTGCCGAGGAACTTTGCCGAATGTTCGATCGCTTCCGCTCGGAGAGCGTCGTGCGGGCACACCGGGAGGGCAGCACGCTGGTGCTGGAGCCTGCGAACCCGGTGCTGTTCGACCTGCTGTTTGCGGGGATTGACCTGATCAGGCGCCCGTTCCGGCGCTCCTCCCGCGAAGGCGCGATCGCCAGGCACGCCTGACGCGCCTCCCCCCGCACAGTCGCAGGCCGGGGGCGTTCCCCGTCACGCCTGATCCAGGGCCTCCGCACGCAAGGTCGCCACATCCCGCATCGGCGGCGCGCCGAACAGCCGACGGTATTCCCGGCTGAACTGGAACTCGCTGGCATAGCCCACGCGGTGCGCGGCGGTGCCCGCGCCCATGCCGTCGTGAAGCATCAGCAGGCGGGCCTGGTGCAGGCGGATCTTCTTGAGAAACTGCAGTGGCGAGGATGCGGTCACTGCCTTGAACGTGTGGTGCAGCGTCGAGGGGCTCATGTTCGCCGCTTGCGCGATGGTGGCGATGTCCAGCGGTCGATCGTGATTCGCCTGCAGAAAGCGCACGACGCCGGCGACGCGATGGGCGTGGCTGTCCTGCAGGGCGATCTCGCGCAGCCGGTCTCCCTGCTCGCCCATGAGCAACCGGTACAGCACCTCCCGTTCGGCCATCGGGGCCAGTACCTTGCGGTCGGTGGGATCGCTGACCGCCGCGACCAGGCGACAGACGGCATCGTGAAGCGTCTCGCCGAGCGGTGACGCGTAGATACTAATCTTCTCAGAAGTATTGTCATGCGTCAGCCGGTCTGTGCGCCGATGGGGCAAGGCGCGAGGCGCGCCGTGTAGCCGGGCTACACAAGCGGTGAGCAACGCAGATCCCATCGGCGCACAGACCGGCCCAAAGGGAGCGCCACAGCGACCCGGTGGCGGCGTTGCGCTCGCTTGACGTGACCCAGCCACGCCGGCGCGAACGCGTCTTGCCCCCGGGCCGCTGTGGTGCTCTGACGTATGACAATACTTCTGAGAAGATTAGTATGTTGGGCTTGGCTCGCTGATACGTACATTGGCGGCCGCTCCGTCACTTCACGACGCGGTAGGAAAGCCACTCCGGCCTCGCCCCCGTATCGATGAGCTCACGAATGGCCTTGAACGCCCGCTCCCGATGCATGCACTCCTCGACGGGATGGGGCCGCGCTTCGCCATGTGCGATCCTGGCTCTGACCTGCTCATCCGGTTGCACAACCAGCGCTTCGTCCATGGCGCGGTACTCGCTCCAGTTCTCGTCATGAAAGATGAGGCTGGCGTAGTCCGCGGCCCACTCGACTGACAACAGCGCTTCGACGAACCGCGGCTGCAATCCGACAAGCCGATGCCACCAGGGGCGCGGCCCGCCATCGACTCCGACCCACAGCCTCCCGGAAGGCATGGCCTCCGCGCGCCCGAGAACCTGATCCAGCTCGGCCCGCGATCGGGCTACGTTGTCCTCTTCATCAAGCTCGTACAGCCACTCATCCATCCCTGCCGAACACCTTCCATTTTTGCCTACCGAACACCAGGCAAGAAAACTTGTGCTCGACAAACGAGCAACCCATAATGCCTGCGACCAGAATCATTGATCCACTTCCAGCCTTGAAACCGACCGTCGAACCCAAACATGGTCAGAGCCCGGCACGGACGATCAAAAATCGAGACAACAACAAACGCCTTCGATCGTTTCACAACCAGTTGGTCATCAACAGGTTCCCCTGGAGCATCGCCGACCCGGTCAACGCCACGGGCCTGTTTTCGGTTTTTTCGCCATATTGCCTTCCAATCATTAATCTCAGCCGCACCGAAACCGCGTGGTGGTTTAGGTATCGATCACAGCGGGTCGCCGGCCCATTGACGCCTGAAGCCAACGCGACCCGCTGTAAAAAGCGCGCGACCGTCTAGGTAGCACGGCGAATCGCGGCACGACTACCCGGCAACAGGAGCGCCAGCTCCGCTCCCAACAATGCCCCAAGACTGATGATGAAGACGGCATAGTCGGCAATGGGATAAGGTCTTGATTCAAGCACCCCGGAACTTACGATAATTCCGAATCCCAAAGCTCCAACAACGAACAGGGCGCTTCCGAGAACGACCGCAACCCACCAAGCCCAGCGGTGTGCCTTCCAAAGCCCGACTGCGACGAGTATGACACCGCCTGCTCGAATGGCGGCATGAGGAAACCCGCCAGGATCCCCGCTCCAGTATGTATACAGCGCAGCATTGAGCAGCACTACTACGCCGTACACCATGAGCAATACCGAACCCAATCTTACACTTTTCATCCGACGAACCCCGTTCATTGCTATTGGCTTTTGCGGTCCAATGCATCGATGACCCGCTGGGCACGACCGCAGCATGGCCCAATCGGCTCGAGGTTAGCTTTTCCTCAAAATATGTCGTTACGTCTCTTTGGCTTGACGGATTGAAACACGCTGTAACCCAGCGTTATATCCGTGATGAAGCGAGCGACCACAGCCGGCCCGGCGATTGCGGCATGAATGCACATGGCAATGATGCTATAGATGACGAATTCCGCGACCCGAAGCGCTAGCGGTCCACGCATTTCCGTGACTTCCAAAAATTGCTCCCGGAGCGCAGGAAGGTCGACCCACCGGCCGGCGTCCACGTCCGCACGAACCGCGGCACAATACAAGTTGCGGCTTTTCGTTCCACGCACGAACGCACGCCACATCCTCCGCGGCTTTAACGCAAGCCCTGTGGACAGCGCGATAAGGTTCATGAAACCAAGCGTCGATGACACGAAGGCGGATCCGGAGCCCAGTTCCCACGCACTAACCTCACCTTCCCCGATCCGCCCAACGCTGTAGCCAGTCACCAGGTGGTGGAGGTCGTGGTACTTCAAGTAGCGGTGCCGTGCTTCGATGTTGGGCAACGGCACGAGGAGACAGCCGGTGAAAACCGGAACCGTCCGTGGCCGGGCCCCGAGCACAGGCCCGAACCCATTGCGCTCATAAAAAGCAGCAAGTTCATCGTGAAGCGTCAATGGCATCCCCCAAAAGCTAACGCGAGCGCCGGAGTCGACCGAATAAAAAACCCCGCACGGCTTCTATCCGGTAGACTGCGCAAGGACGCCCACGATGGATTTCTTCAGGAGGTACCCGAAGATCAGCGCTTCGTACGCAATCCAGTGTTTACCCGTTGTGCGATCCCAGTCTTCCGTGATCATTGTCGTTCCTTCCGGTCTTCTTGTACTCGAAGGGCGTTATTGTGGCCGTTTGGTGGCGATCTGGTTGATTTCCGCACGGTCCCAGCCGCTAGGATCCCGCATCTAATCCCTGTGCAATTTGCGCATTGAAGCGCAGCGCAAATGCGTCAAATTGACACACTTGTTACGCTTTACACAGCAAACAACTTTGGCAGAAAAATGACTTATAGCAACCAAAATCAGTCCTCACTGCTACCATCATCTCCAAACAAGAACCCAAACCATGCAGGAAGATACTCACGGCCTATGTACATTAGCAAAACACCGAAAGCAGCAAGAACTACAGATTCAAGTATGTTCAGAATGTTGTCTTCCGGGGGGATCCTGTTTTGAAAAACAATAGACAAAACCCCGATTACCACGCAACAAATTCCTAGCCAGCCTGAAATCAATCTCATTGGTTTGTCCTATGAAGAGCATATCGACAATCCCAGGGGGCTGCTAACGTTGCGCACGTTCGTGAAAAAATGGGCGCGCAGAAACCAGAAAAAAAGTGCATAACGTCAGCCGTCCCCCTGGAGCTTCTTGTTAAATTTTGGGCTGATTCTGGCCATCCGATACAGGCCCACGTAATCACCATCTTTGAATGATGCAAACCTGGACTCACCTTCAATCTGGAACCCGAACTTCCTGTAAAGATATATCCCATGTTCATTGTCTGTGTAAACATCCAGCTCGAGACGAATAATATTTAGCCAATTGCCAGCTAGATCTATTGTTTCTTTCAGAAGGCGACTCCCCACACCTTTTCCGTGACTGACGGGATGTACCGCCATACCGAAACTAGCAACATGCTTTGCTCTAGGTTTGGTACTGAGGTCTATTCCAATATAGCCTTGAACCTTTCCTTCTACCTCAGCGACCAGCACAACTGAATTTTCTTTTCTTTCCTGAAACAGGCTACTGATCTTATCAGCACCAAGATAGGGGTGCTGAGAACTTTGAGTTACTACCGATGGATGATCGAATATTTTCGATATCCTCTCATAATCATTGGCATCTGCAGCTCTAACTTTTACTTCCACTATCTCTCCGATCCAAGTTTAACGCCAATGTTCAGCGGCCGCCTTGCGGAGCAGCAACGTAGCAAAGCGGTCCGGTGGCGACCCTCCAGGGCCGGAACGAACTGGAACAATTGCTTAGGCATTTCTCAGTTCCTCGCACCGCACGGAGCTGCCGGTAATTTGCCCTCCAGCGTTCGCTGCCATTTCTTGGCAACTTCCTGGGAACTGAACACCCCATGTAAGTTTCCACCAGGAATTGGCGCCCATATTGTCGACCTCGAGAACTCGCGACCACCAACAACAACGCGGCTCATTCTACCTTTATTTGCTTCCGTGAACTTCTCAAAACGCGTGGCACCAAGCTCTGTCAAATTGACGAAAACCGGCCAGCCAAGATCTGTCTGCTCCCCCACCGCTGACTTCTTCACATAGGGCAAACACAGATGAAACTCCAGCTCAGTCTCTGCCACCGCCATGACAGGAGCAGATAACAACAGAATAGCGATCCATTTCATCGTGACGATTGCCTAACGCCCCCAAGCAGGGGCATATTTTGCGTTTTGAGCGCAGCGAAGCAAAATGTGCCCCACTGCCTTGGTTTGTTAATGCATCGGGAGGTTGGCCTTGCTTCCATAGTAGACGCCATCCTTAAACAGAAACAGGGTCTCGTTTACCTTTAGGCCTTGCCTGTCAGCCCCCCAATCGGTGTGAGCATCTGAGACCTCCACCGAGCTAACTGTGTCACTTCCGAACCTGGCTATAGCCAATCGTTTAATACTTTCATACGACGTGTCGGCCTGAGACTCTCTGAGAATTTCCTCAACTTCGCTAGTAGTAATTATCTGCTCCACCCAAGCTTCTTCGTATTTCTGTACTTCTGTGCATAAGTAGATGTTTAGCCCGACCGAAACCAAGGACACCAAGCTTAGGACATAAATTAGGTACCTATTCATATGAGCATTAACAGTGATTATCTAGCCGGCACGTATACTGAACAACTGTGCCGGCACGATATTGCGCGTCCAGCACAGCACAGACTGCCACTAAGCACTGGGTGCACAGTCCATTCCAGTGGCCACGTCGCTCCGTTCCACAATATCGTGCCTGCATCTCGAGCCGGTGGGAACGCCTGCGTCGCCCAAGATGCGCACAGCCCTTGACCGGCCGATTCGATCGAATTCGCCGGGCCATGACTCGGACGCGACCTCGACGATCCTGCCCCGCCACCCCGCGGACTCCGCCAGCAGGTCGACCCATTCCCGCTCCGTCAGTGAGGGTTCTTCCCCAACGTGATATACGGTGCTGCCAGAAGCGGGGCGTTCCGCCGCGAAGGCGACAGCCGAGGCGATATTCCCTACGTACCCCCGGGGTCCATCGCCAGCGTGCCTGCTCTGGGGTCATCAGGATCCTGCTTCGGCCATCCAACCTGGCTGCAATCCCGCTGAAGACCTGGACCACACTTCCCGCCTGTGCCTGCGTATACGGGACGACATCGATCACGACATCCGGCTTGAGTACCTTCAAATCACCGTGTCGATCCAGGAGCCGATTCCGGTCGGCCAGGATTTCCCTGGCCCCCTCGGGCAGCGAAGCGAAACCCTTTCCTCTGTGCAGGACGGTGACTTCATGGCCGCGCCGCAGCATCTCCGCGGAGATCTCACCACCCACGAAGCCACTTCCGCCGATCACCAGAACTCGCATCCTTTCTCCTCTGGTCTCCCGGTCCTCTCGCGCTGCCTACACAGAACGAGTAATAAAGAGTCAGGTCCAAAGTAGTCGGCCGTCAAATGGCCATAATAGGCCGAAACCGGTCACCAGGGCGCTACCCCGGATACGGTCACTTGTGTGCTGGGTCGGCGTGGGCGTTTGTCAGCCCCAACACGCCCGCCTGCGATCTACCGAATACAGTGTTGGCCGAAGATCACTGACCCGTCGGAATCGCGCCCCGCCCCCTGTCGCAACCTCTGACCTTGATCTCCGTCATCGGCGTGACGTCACCAACCCGGACAATGGACGCTACCACGGATGCACGACACTGGCACTCGACCGGAGTGCGGCCGCCCCGCGCACAGGAGGCATCACTCGATGCGAAGCCCTCAGACTGAATGGGAGATCGACGAGAAGGAATTCCCGCGCGATGGAACCGACGCCGAAAAGCTGGCGTTCGTGCTTCGCTACGCAGTATTGGCGCCGTCGGGACACAACACCCAGCCGTGGCTATTCCGGATCCACGGCTTTAGCGTCGATGTGATCGCCGATCGAACCCGCGGCCTCGCGGTCGTGGATCCGGAAGACCGGGAGCTGGCCATTTCCTGCGGTGCGGCGACCGAGACCCTGGTCGTGGCCCTCGACCACTTCGGGCCGGGCTCGGAGGTGACCGTGCAGCCGGACTCGGGCGATCCGGACATTGTCGCCCGGGTTACGCTCACCGGCACCAAGGCGGGCGATTCGGACGATCGTTTGTTTTCTGCCATCACACGGCGACGGACCGTCCGCCAGGCCTTTGAGGACGAGCCGCTCCCCAACGAGCTGCTGACGGCAATGTCCGTCGAGGCCCAGGCATTCAATGTGCGCCTGGATCCTTTCACCGACCCCGGGCAACGCCGTGAGCTCGCGGCACTTGTCGCCGAAGGCGACCGAATGCAGTTCGCCGACCGCCATTTCCGGAGGGAACTGGCGGCCTGGATTCACTCGCGGCGCGCCCGCTCGCGTGACGGCATATCCGGCGCAGCCTTCGGCATGCCGGATGTCCTCTCTCCACTGGGCTCCGCGGTGGTGCGCACATTCGACATCGGCAGCAAGGCCGCGGAGCGGGACGAAGAAATCGCGGCCGGTTCGCCGAGTCTGATCGTTTTCTCGACGGATACGGACTCGCCGGAAGCCTGGATCGCCACCGGGCGCGCCCTGACCCGTGTCCTGTTGCATGCAACAGCCGAGAATGTACGCGCGTCGTACCTCAACCAGCCGGTGGAGTTACCGGCACTGAGGAGCCGGCTGGCGGGTTTGCCCGGTGTATGGGCCTTTCCCCAGCTACTCATGCGCTTCGGCTACGGGCCGATGCCGGAGCCCGCCGTGCGTCGGCCGGTTGAGGATGTCTTGCTTGACGGCAGGTAGCCGACCCGCTCACGCCTGCCGGATGTTTCGTCGGCCGTGCAGGAACGCCCGTTGATCATTACTACGCCGGGTGCGGCGGCGTGGATACGCTCCCGGTGGACACCTGCACCAGCGGCGCCGTTGACCTCGGTGGGCGAAAGCGCCGGCTTCCTCGCGCATAACCGTGATGGACCGCTGTGGCAGGCCGTCCAGCAGATCGTCGGGCGCCTACTACCTGACCGCGGCGACCCGTCCGGTCAACACGGCCGGCGGGCCCACGATCAGGACCCGGATCATCGCCAAACGCTTCATGGGCATGTTCCCGGGCGCGTGCACCGACGTCCGTTCGGTCCGGGCGCCATCACGAACCGGCCGGGTCGGAACGACGGCGGGTACTAAGCCTCAGGTCCCATGATTCGCGCCCGGGAACAATCTGCCGAAGCTGAAGCCGCGGCGGGCGGCCCGACGGGCGCTCGGTGCACACCGCGACGATGTGCTCGGCGGTGGGGCGATACTGGCTCAGGCTCCACCGTCCGGCATGGTCCCCCAGATCGGGATCCATCTGCAGCCGCACCGCATCCTCCCCGGGAAACGAGATGGCGAACCGGTCCAGGGGAATCGACAGCCCCATGCCCCTCGCCTTGATGTAGGCTTCCTTGAACGTCCAGTACTCGAAGAAGCGCTCCTGCTGGCGTTCCTCCGGCAGCCGCGACAGCGCCGCCACCTCCATTGGGGCGAAAAAGTGCTCGGCGATGCTCGTCGACACCGAGCGCGCGTAGGCGTGCTCGACGTCCACGCCGATGGCACGCCCCCGCGTGACCGCCAGGGCGATCAGCCCGGCAGTATGGGAGACGTTGAAGGTAAGCCCCCGGACCGCGTCGTGATCGACAGCGATTTCCGGGCGGCCGTAGGCATTGCTGGAAAAGCGCCAGTCCACCGGCTCGATCGGCGCGTACCGCGACAGCACCAGCCGCACCATGGCCCGGGTGACCAGGTCGCGCAGGCGGTCGTCGGCGAAATGATATCGGGCCTGACGGTCGCGCTCCCCGGCGCTGAGGTATCCGTGCAGCTCGGCGAGGTGGCGCTCGTCGTCGATCTCCCGGTAGAACGCCAGCCAGACGTCGACATCTGCCTCGCCCGACATCGTGCCAGCGTATGGCGTCGAAGCGTCGGAAAGGCCTGCCTCAGAGCTCATCGATACACTTCAATGCCTTCGCCGCGATTCGATCCTCGCGAGGGTATCCGAAGGCGTTGTTGACGTAGTTGACACCGTCCAGGCAGACGTCCCGGTTGATGTGGCTGTGACCGTAGACGTGAATGCCGGGCTCGAGCAGGCGCAGCTCTCGTTCGAGGCGGGTACTGCCGAGCACGGGGTCGAGGATGCGGTGCCTGGACGGCACATAAGGCGGTACCAGATCGAGCCGCGGCAGAAAGTGGGAGAAAGTGATCACCCGCTCGGCCTGCCGTGGCACGGCCCGGGGGTTCAGCTGCGAGAAATGCTCCGCCGCCTGGCTCGGGCCGAAGGCCTCCGGCCAGCGGCAGGCGCGGAAGTCCATCCAGGTCTGCGTCAGCTCGTCGCTGGGCTCGCCGAAGGAGTAATCGTACCAGCCGAATAGCGGCGCGATGTACAGGCCACCTTCCAGCAGTGGCTCCATGGACGCACCGGACTCCGTCACCACCTGCCGGACCTCGCGGAACTTCTGCACCGACGTCTTCGACGGCGCCTCGCCCAGGACCCACAGATCGTGGTTGCCCGGCACGAACAGCACCCGGCGCATGCGCTGCGCGAACTCACTCAGGCACCAGGACAGAAGGGATCGGCGGTGAGAGACATCACCGGCGAGGATCAGGATATCGTCCGTGAAATCGTACCGCGACAGGCTCCTGACCCAATTGGCATTGACACCATAGTCCACATGGATGTCCGAGAGTGCGAAAACCCGCATACACCTCCCTTTGCCGGCCTTTCGGCGAGTATGGCCATACCCGTCGCAAGGTTCGTACCCGTGCTCACTGCCTCCATGAGGGGTTTCGCGCAGATTCCGGGTATTGTCGTCGACGACGCACGACTCGGCAACTCACGCCGCGCATTCACGCGACGCCGCCGGCGGACCGCACCGATGTAGGGCCCCGATGAGCGGGGTGGTGCCATCGGCGAGGCCGGACACTGCCATTGCAGGCATGCGTCACCTTGTCGGAACCATCTCCCGTCTCAGCGTGCCGGGGCGTTGTGCGCACCGGATGCGGGGTGGTCGGCACTCTGAACGCTGGCCGGAGCGAAAACCTGGTTGGGCACGAAACGCGTACGGCCGTTGAGGCGGCCGTCACGTACTCTGGATATCCCGCCATGCCCGCAGAAAAGACGTCACCTCATCCACGGTGTTGTAGTGCGCCAACGATACCCGGGCGACGGATTCGAGCTGCAGGGGACGGAGAATATTGCCGGAGAAGACGTCATTGGAGCGCGCGTGGATGCGGATGCCCCGCTCCCCGAACGCCGCCACGATCCGTTTGGCATCCATCCCCTCGACGGCGAAAGACACAACGCTCTCGCGCGCCGGTGAATCGGGATCGGCGATGACGCGGACGTTTGCGTAATCGCACAGGCCGGGCAGCCCTTCGGCGCCATGCAGCAGATGATGCATCAGATACCGTTCCTGGGCCTGCATTGCTTCTCCGGCCGCCAACAGGCGCGAACGCCGATCGTCGCTCTCGGTGAATTGACCGCCCAGCCAGTCCAGGTAGTCCACCACTTCGCTCGCTGCCGCCAATGCGGCGGGATCGCGACTGCCAAGCTCCCACGCCTGCTCGGGTTTGCCCCGCAGCCGATCGTGGGGCAGCACGCTCATGCGCTCCGAAACCCAGGCGTAGCCGTTGTTGAACTTCGAATATGCCTTGTAGAGCGAGACCACATAGCCGTCGACGCCGTAGGTGTCCACGGAGAGACTCCCGTGGGGCGCATGCTGGATGCCATCGACGATGATCCAGCACTCCGGCGCGATGCGCCGTATCGCGGCCGCGATCTCGGCGAGATCCATCCGCATGCCGGTGACCGGGCTGGTGTGTATGACGGTGGCCATGCGGGTATCGGGCCGCACATGGCGGGCATAGTCCTCGGCGGTTACCATGCCGGTTGCGGTATCGAAGGGAATCTCCACCCGCTCGCGGCCGGTGCGCTCCGCCCACACAGCCGTGGCGTCATAGGTGGCGGGGTGCTCCAGGGTGCTGGCGACCACGGAGCCGCCATCGGGTGTCGCCAGCGCTGCGGTCCGAATCAACCGGAACAGGCATTCCGTGCCGGTCTCGCCGCCGAAAATGACACCGCCGGTGGCACCGAAAAAGCTCGCGAGGTCCGCCCTGCCCTGCTCGACGATTGCGGTGAGCGCCCGGGAGGCGGCGTTGTCGCGGTGCTCGTTGTCCGGAATACCGGCGACGCTGGCGCTGTGCTCCACCACCGATCTCAGCGTCAACGACCCGCCGGCGTTCTCGAAAAAGATCCGCCTGCCCGCGTACGGGCAATGGTCAACGTAGTGGAAACGCTCGCGGATGCGCGCCAGCAACGCGGGCGGGAATGGCGATTCCACGGCGGTATCGGCGCTGAGGGGCGCGTTCGTCAGTGCGTGCTTGTCTGTCGTCATGATCGTTGTTGTGTTTCCAGAGAGTTTCGGGCCAGTCCATTGCGGCGCCACTGCCGCCACAGCGGGTAGGCGAGCACCGTCACCACGAGCGCGCACAGAGCCAGTGACAGAGGGCGCGTGAAAAACGTCGTCAGGTCCCAATTGGCAATCTGCATGGAGCGCCGGAAATTCACTTCCAGAATCGGCCCCAGAATCAACGCGATGACCATCGGAGCGGCGGGATAACGCCAGCGCTCCATGAAATAGCCGATCACGCCGAAGGCCACGGCCAGCCATACGTCGAACATCTCGTTACGCAGGGCATACGTACCGATCACGCTGAAAGTCAGGATCATGGGCCCGAGCACGGCCCCCGGAATGCGCGTGATCGCCACCAGGTGGCGGCTCAGCAACAGGCCGAGCACGGCGAAAAGCACGTTCGCGAGAAGCAGCGAGAAGATCAGCGTATAGGTGGTCTCCGCGTGCAGCGTGAACAGTCGCGGGCCGGGAATCATTCCATGGATCGTGAGCCCGCCGATGAACACCGCGGTCACCGCATTGCCCGGTATGCCCAGCGTCAGCGTGGGAATCAGGGTGCCGCCGGTAACCGCGTTGTTCGCGGATTCGGACGCCGCCACGCCCTCCAGCTCGCCCTTGCCGAAACGCTCCGGCGTGGGCGAGTGGCGGCGCGCTTCGTTGTAGGAAATGAACGCGGCAATGCTGGTTCCTGCTCCGGGCAGAATGCCGACCATGGATCCGATGACCGAGGAGCGGATCATCGAGCGCAGCGAGCGGCGTACGTCGAGCCATGCCGGCAAACGTCGCCCCCTGGACCCCTGCGCCTCGACATCGTCCAGAACCCCGCCGGCCGGTGGCACGCAGAGATTGAATGCCTGTGACACCGAGAACAGCCCGATGAGCACCGGCAGCAGTGGCACGCCGTCGAACAGCTCGCTTCGGCCGAAGGTGAAACGCTGAACGCCGGTAAAGCTGTCCAGCCCCACGCAGGCCAGGGTCAGGCCCGCCGCCGCGGAAACGACGCCCTTGAGCGGCCGCTCCGAGACGACGCCGACGATGGTCACCAGGCCGAAGACTGCCAGCAGCGTGTATTCCTGCGGCCCGAACGCCAGCGCCACCCTCGCCAACGGCGGCGCGATCGTGATCAGCACCACCACGCTGAACAGCCCGCCGAGCAACGACGCCACCGTCGCCATACCCAACGCCTCGGCCCCGCGGCCCGCGGCCGCGAGCGGATAGCCATCCAGGGCCGTGGCAATGGAGGCGTCCGTGCCGGGCGTGCGCAGCAGAATCGCCGCCACGGAGCCGCCGTAGACGGAGCTGACATAAACCGCGCCAAGCAGGATCAGCGACAGCTCCGGCGGCATGCTGAAGGTCACCGGAATGCACAGGGCCACCCCCATGGTCGAGGACAGACCGGGCAGCGCACCGATCACCATGCCCGCCAGGGTGCCCAGCACGAGTGTCAGCAGTGCCGCGGGAGTTACAACGTTGGAGAGTGCAGGCAGCAGGTAGTCCATCAGAGAGCCTCTCAGCCGTTTAGCCACGGCGCGAGCACGCCGGCCGGCAGCGGCACCTTCAGCAGGTAGGCGAAGGTCACGTAGATCACCGCCGTGAACACCAGCGACACCGCCACTACCGTGCGCAGCCGCAGGCGGGCCAGCAGCAGCATGCTCGCCACCAGGAAGAGGGGCAGAGCGACGAACGTGCCAAGTGGCTCGATGAGCACCAGCAAGAGAACGACGCAAGCACTCCAGAGCGCAAAGCGACGGCCGTGAAACGGTTCCCGGGCATCATCACGGACGCTGCCACGGTGGCGGAAGGTACTCACGGCCAGGGCGATGCAGGCGAACACCCCCAGGCCGCCGGTGATGATGGGAAACACCCCCGCATCGCCCCGCATGGCGAACCCGGCGGCCACCACTATGGCAGCCGCCACTGCGAGCACCACCGCCACGCCGCGATCAATGGCATTCAGCGTCATGACAGGCGACCCTCGATCCGCGATCCGGCGCTATTGCTCGATCCAGGGATCCTGTTCCCAGAGCGCTTCCAGCCGATCGTGGCTGTCGTCCAGGAAATCCTCGTACGCATCCCCATACATTGGATTCAGCGGCATGTTGAGGTTCTTGACCTCGGTCCGGAACGCTTCGTCCTCGACGACGGCCCTGGTCACTTCGAGGAGCCGGTCATAGACGGCCTGAGGAACACCCGCGGGCACCGCGAGGCCGCGTGACGCCGCCGCCACGACGTCATAGCCCTGCTCGACACCCGTGGGCACGTCCGGGATATCGGGCATGCGCTCGTCCGACCACACGGCAAGCGCCCGAACGTTACCCTCCTGAATCTGCGCCGCCGCCTCCGACATATTCCCCTCGAACGCATCGATGTGACCGCCGCGCAGCGCCGCGGATGCCTCCGCATTGCCGTTGAACGACACGAAGTTGAGATCGATGCCGGCCTCACGGGCGAAATTCAGCGCGGCCAGGTGATCGTCACCGCCCACGCCTTCATGAGAAACGCTGATGGACTCGGGTTGCTGTTCCACCGCGGAGACGAAGTCGTCCAGAGTCTGATAGGGACTGTCGGCGGAAACCGCCAGGACTCCGGGGTCCGTGATCAGGTTGGCCAGCGGCCGGATGTCATCATAGTCGTAGCCCACCGTCTCCGCGCGGGTGATGGGATAGACCTCGACCACCGGTGAATTGATCAGACCGATGGTGTAGCCGTCCGGCTTGGCATTGGCCAGATGCACCCAACCCAGCTCACCGCCGGCACCCGGTTTGTTGACCACCACGACCCGTTCACCCAGGCGCTCTTCGGCATACTTGGCGAAAATACGTGCCACCGTATCGGTGCTGCCGCCGGCGCCGTATGCCACGATCATCTGAATCGGCCTGGTGGGATACTCCGAGGCGTTGGCCGCACTCAGCGTCAGGCCCCCGACGAGCGCGGCCCCCACCATCCCCAGTGCACACTTGCTCGCACGCATGGTCTCTCCTCCCCTGCTTCTCGTATCACGCGTCAATCCGTCGCCGGGTCCCGCGATGACACAATTCGATGACGGCCGACCCGGCGCGTGAGGTCACCTTACCAACGCCACTGTTTCTAAAAAGCGAATTATTTTCATAAACTCTCATTCACTTTGGGAATGAAATGGATCGAGGAGCCCCATGCTGACGCTCAGACAGCTGGAGACGTTCGTGCAGATCGTGGAGCTGGGCACGTTCGAGCGGGCGGCGCAGCGCCTCAATGCCACCCAGTCGACGATCTCCAAGCGCGTGGCGGAGCTGGAGGAAGCCACGGGCCTGACGCTGTTCGACCGCTCGCGCCGCAGCGCACGACTCACGGAAGACGGCGAACGGTTGCTGGAGCTGGCCATCGATACGCTCTCCAGTGCGAACCGCATCATGCAACTCAACCACGAACCCGACCAGACACTGCATCGCGTGCGCGTCGGATTCACCGAGCTCACGGCGCTGACCTGGCTGCCCGGCTTCCTGCAGGACTACACACGTGAACGCCCGGAAGTGCGGCTCGACATCACCATCGACATGAGCCGGACGCTCTACCAGATGTTTCAGGACGGCGACCTGGACCTGATCGTTATCCCGCTGGTGCCGGAAGCCCACGACCAACCCAGAGTGGAAACACGATTGGTCAGTCACGTGGAAATGGCCTTCATGGCCCGATCGGGGCTGGTACAGGCGCCGTCGCCGCTGCCCGTCGATCACCTGAACCGCTACACCCTCCTCGGCCAGGGCAAGCAGTCGGGGTTTGCACAGACCATCAACCGTTGGATGTACAACCAGGGCGTTCAGCTTCCGCCCACGCTCCTCGTGGACAACCTGCTCGCCCTCGTGGGCCTGATCACCGCCGGACGCGGCATCAGCGTCCTGCCCCGGCACTGTGTCCAGGGGCTCGCACGCGACGCCGATCTGGTCGAGATCGACACCTCGCCGCGCTTGCCCGATGTCGCTTACTACACGATGTACCGGGACGAATACCGCGCGAAGCTTCTCGACGACTTCGCCACGAATCTCATCGAGGCGGCGGACTTCACCCGGCCCTTCTTCGTGTGATCAGGAATCCGCCGTCCTCTCGCGGGGTAACGCTCGAACGGCCCGAACTGCCAAGAGCCGACAGAAAACTCGCCACAACCGCCCCCACGCCTTCTTGCCCACCGGTCAGGGCGGCCAGGAGTGAGCGCTTATTGTTCGTCGGCAGCGTCGTACGTGCTGCTTGCGCCCTGGAACGGCGGATCAGCAGCGGACAATTGATTCGACGCACATTTGATTCACGACTCTAGACCGGAAGGTCTGGTTCCGCGTCCGTCAGTATCGTAGAGTCTTGGGCGTTCGCCTGAACGCGGCCGCCGATCCTGTAAGGTCAGGGGGCAAAGCGAGCGGGCAAGGAAGGACGACGGACAAGCAACCGAGGCTTAAGGATGAGGCGAGCTCACCAGGGACTGGTGGCGCGTACGCTGCCGTGCGGAAATCGAGATCGAGCGCAGCGCCCCGACCACAGTGGCGTCACCGATGACGGCGGGCTATCCCCGCTCTTTCGCGGGCGCTATGCGTACGAGCGCGATGCCAGCGCCGATACTCCCACCTACGTCTTCGACGAACGCCGGCGCATCGTCCATCCGGACGAGCGCCTCGAGCGCATCCGCTACAACGAATACGCCCAGGTCACCCGCCACGTCGACCAGCGCGGTACCGTCCCCCGCCATGAATGTGACGACAACGGCAACCCCATAGCCCGAGTCGAGGCCGCCGGCAATCGCACCTCGACGACCGATCCGCTCGATCGCACGACCAAGACGGCCCATGACGGTGCCGGCCACCGCGTGAGCGTCACCGACGCGGCCAATCAGACCACCGCCTATTACCACGACGACGCGGGAGCGCTCACCGGCATCGATTGCCCCGGCGGTGCGTACGTGGTGCGGGACCACTTCCAGGGCCGCAAGTCCGGGCCCTTCGACCCGGCGGAGGAAGACGAGGCCAGGGGCGAGGGAGGCGCCGGATGATCCGCAACCTCACGGGGTTTCCCTGCCAGCGCTATCGCAAACTCTGTGGTGACGGCAAGGTGCACGAGCTGGTCGTGGTGCGCGCCACCTTCGCTTTGCCACGCCACGGGGAGGTGGCCGAACCGGCCGAGCGTCAGCATCCGCTTCAAACGGGCGATCGGCTGATCGGCAAGGACCCCGACTGCCCGATGCGCGCGGTGGTTCATCGCGCCGGCGAGCTGATTCCGCCCAAACCCGGCGCCGACATCCTGATCCACGGGCACGCGCACAGCGAACAGGGTCGGCCCCGGCGCGACTGGCTGGCCGGAATCCGTGTCGGCCAATGCGAACACCTCCTGCAGGTGTCGGGGCCGCGCCAGTTCGAGCGCCGCTGGGGCGGGTGGCGCCTGAGTGAGGCGCAAGCGGTCGAGACCGTTGCCCTCGATTACCGTCTGGCCTTTGGCGGTTGCTTTCTCGGCCACCCCGCCCCGGAGTTACCGCCGCGATACGTCTACAAGGCCGACAACCCGGCGGGCTGCGGCTGGTTGCCCGACCGGCGGGCCTTCAAGGGCGTCGAGCGCACGGTCCGCCGCGCCATCGACGCCCACATCGGACAGCTGCGCCACCTGCCGGCACCGCGGATACACCACCCGAAACGCCCGATACGCACGCCCTACGACAGGCTACCAACCGAGGGATTCGGACCCATGGCACGCTGGTGCGAACCACGGATAGGCTACGCCGGCACCTTCGATGAGCGCTGGCGCACGCAACGCCACCCGCTACTACCCGAGGACTACGATCCCCGCAACGAGCACTGCGCCCACCCCTCGTTGATACACGCCACGCCACTGCGCGGCAACGAATGGCTCGCGACGGTGGGGTTGCTGCCCGAGGGGCCGCTCGGCTTCTACCTGCCCGGCATACGCGTCGTTGCCCGCGGCGAGCACGATGACGGCACCCACACCACCCAGGCGCTGTCCCTCGACACGCTCGCCGTGGATCTCGATACGCGCACGCTGGGGCTGACCTGGCGCGGGTGCTTCGAGGCCGGGGCGCCATTGCGCGAAGCGAAGCTGCTGGCCGTTTCGCAAGCCCCTGCCGCGGATGCCCGACCGCACGGGAGGGCGGCCTCATGAGCGCCGACGACCCATTCGTCACCCCTCCCTTCACCGTCACCCCCGACGAGCCGGAGGACAAAACCCCGCCGCCCGCCCAGCCCGGCCCTTCCGGCCATATCGCCAACGCCGACACCTGGGTGGCCAGCGTCATCGAGCCCGACTACTGCGAGGTCGGCGACAAGGTGGTGGCCTTCCAGAGCACCGCCGAGATCGACACCGACCATCTCGCCTCGAGCAATGTCATCATCAACAACCGCCCGGTGTACCGCGTCGGCGACATGCACCGCGGCATCGACGGCGATGCCGGCGAGCACCTGGTCTCGAAGACCTCCGGTGAGACCGGCTATGTCCGCTTCCTCGACGGCCAGGACGATGTGATCGTCAATAGCCAACCGGTGGTGCGCCATGGCAGCGCCGTGCAGATCAACTGCGATGAAAGCGGTAAAGGCGGGGCACGCGGAGAGCTGCTCACCGAGCAGGCCATGCCGGCCACGCCGGCCCCCGGCAACCGGGTGAGCCCCGAGCTGCAGGCGCTGCTCGATGAACGCGCCGATGACCGCAGTCTCTGGGAGCGGGCCAGCGATTACGGCGGCGAGGTCTGGGAGCGCACCAAGGACGTGGCCAGCGCCTCCTGGGAGCAACCGCTGGAAACCGCCAAAGGCATGGGCAAGGCGGTGGTCAACACCCCCTCCGACCTCTACAACCTGGCCGTCGCGTCCACAAAGTACGCTCCCGCCTCACAGCTCTACAACAAAACGCTAGACTACCTGGCGCTGCGGGCCTACGACGCGGGCAACCTACAACGCGCCAACGAGCTCGCCACCCAATCGCGCGAAATCGAAGAATCCGGGTACGTCGACGACATTCTCAGTATCGACAACGATGCCCAGCAAGGCGGTGCGGTGGCCTCGATTTTCATACCCGGCGTTGGCTGGGTGCGTGGCCCCGCTACTGCGGGCAAGGTGGCGCGCACGGCACGGGGGGCAGAGGAAGCAGCGAGCGTCGCACGAGGGGCAGAGAAGGCAACAAGCGCCACACGAGGGGCAGAGGAGGCAGCAAGCACCACACGGGCGGACGACGCGGCAAACGCACCCCGCAAGCCCCGAGTCCGACGCGGTGTCCACGCCAACGCCGCCCGCGCCGAGGCCGCCGCCCACGAGCGCATGGTGGATCTGGGCTACAAGCCCCTAGGCAACACCAACGGCCGCTACCGCCCCGGCCAGAAAGGCATCGACGGGGTCTACAGCAACCCCAATCCGCCACCCGATTACGTCATTACCGAGGCCAAGTACAATAAGGGGCGATTGCACCGGACCCTCGATGGGCGGCAGATGAGTAATGACTGGATTACGGGCAACGATCGTCTACGAAATGCCGGACTGAGCCCAGATGAGGTTCAGGCCATCACGCGGGGGGTCAAGGAGGGCACCGTCGAGCGCGTGCTGGTCCGCGTCAAGCCCAATGACACAATGCGAATGAGCCGCATTGACGACAGTGGCTATGTGGTGCCCGGCAATGCCGGGAAATTTCCGTAGCAACCATTGAGGAAACAAAATGCGCGATACGCGACGAGACAAAGCCTATTTCGACACCGGTGCAGAGCGCGCCTGGGGCGAGGTGGAATACTATTGGTCCAGGATTCAACAGCCGGAAACCCTCAAACCCTACAATCGCATGGCCGTCTGTACCGGTTTGGTGGAGCATACTATCGAACGCCTCCAACACCGCTACTGCCGAGGCGATGCCATTGCCGACCTGGGCGAGGATGTGGATCGGCTGCTGGAATTCCGAAAACTACAGGAATACTACGCCGACGCCCTGCCCGAGGAAGAGCAGGCCAAGCGGGTGCAGCACGAGGAGTTTACATTCGAGCGTTTCATGCATTCGCTATGGTGGCTGTCCTTTGCGGTGTGCCTGGAGCGTTCGCAAGACCACATCCGCCAGATCCTGGCGCTCGCCGACAACGAAGGCCAGGACCGCCTGTTCGACACCCTGGCCCATTGCCTGGGCGACACCGCGCGCCCCATCGGTGAGCGCCTGATCCATCCACGCCCCTACCAGAAACTGATGGACGTCATCGACGCCGACGCAGCCGATCGCCCGGCATTGATGGTTGAATTTATGGATGCTTGGTACCCCGCCGTTTACAAGCGTGGTGGTCTTCGCGAGCCGCACACCATCACGGAAAATTATGCGTATCGCGGCTATTGGTGCTACGAGGCCCCGCTGGTGGTCAAGCTCTATGGCATCGACGATGCCAGCTTTCGT
>NZ_JBNAZM010000063.1:0-22448 GCF_051195215.1 Arhodomonas sp. AD133
CGGCGCGAACGCGTCTTGCCCCCGGGCCGCTGTGGTGCTCTGACGTATGACAATACTTCTGAGAAGATTAGTATCTCTTCGGTCCCTCAACCCGCGTCTCGATCACATCTCCCGCCTGCGGCTCGCGCAGGCAGGCGATGTCCACTTCGCCGTTGACCCGTACGCGGCAGCGCTGGCACTGGCCGATGGCGCAGAAGAAGTCGATACCCGTGCCATCTCCGAGCAGACCGGCGAGCAGGCTGCGCCCGGCAGGCAGCGTGTGTGGTCGGCCGTCGACGGTGACCTCGACCGTCTCCGGTTGCGGGTCGATGAAGCGAAAGCCGGCGCGGCTCATGTTCGGAACCTCCCCGGATGCAGCACGCCACCGTAGGGGTGGGAGTCGCCGTCCGCGACGCAGGCAGCCACCAGCTCCGCGGTGACCGGCGCGAGGCCGTGGCCGGCGCCCTCGTGGCCGGTGGCCACGATCACGCGCCCACCCACATCCACCGGGCCGACGATGGGCAGGCCGTCCAGCGAGAACGGGCGCAGGCCGGCATAGGCGCGCATCACGCGCAGGCGCGCCAGATCGGGCACGATGCCGATGCAGTCGGCCATGATCCGGCGCAGTGTGTCGGTATTCACGCCGCGGTCGAAGCCGGCGAACTCCCGGGAGCTGCCGCAGAGAATCGTCCCGCTGCGAGTGGCTTCGATGATGGCCGCCGTCTGCACCGTGCTCTCGTCGCCGCTGGTGTCCTCGGTGGTGGCGTTGTAGCCGAAGTCGGCGATCTTGGAGTTCACCGTCACGTCCCCGCGTTCGAGCACGCAGATATGGCCTTTGCGCGGGCGCACCGGGATCTCCAGGTTCAGTGGGGCGAGTAGCTCGTTGCTCCACACGCCGGTGGCGAGTACCACGTGTCCGGCCCGCCAGCGCTCGCCGCCGGAGAAGGCGACAGTGACACCGTCACCGTCGGGTTCGAGGGCGGTGATCTCCTCGTAGAAGCGATAGGGCACACCGCCGTCTTTCAGCGTGCGCGCGATCTGGTAGCAGGCGAGCATGGGCTGAACCTGGGCGTCCGCCGGCCAGTGGCCCACGGCGGTCGTGTCGGGCCCGAGGTGGGGCTCGAGGCGGTGCCAGTCGCTGTCGACGAACTCGCAGTCAATGCCCGCTTCGCGGTGTGTGGTGACATGCTCGGCGAGTGCCGCGGCCTGTTCCTGCCCTCTTGCCACCACGGTGGAGCCCTTGGGGTCGTACTCGCACCGGTTACCGTAGTGTGTCGCGAAGCGCTCCCACAGATCGAGACTTCGTCTCGACAGCTCCAGCATCGGCCCCACGGATTTGTCCGAGCACAGGAGGTTGCCGTCGCTGCTTCTCGAGGTGCCCGGTGCGAGTCCCCCACGGTCGGCGACGGCTACTTGCAGTCCGCGTTCGTGGAGCGCGAGCGCCGAGAAGCTGCCGATAATACCGGAACCAATGACGATGCAGTCAGCTGTCATGGGCGAGCTCTCCTGCCGTGACCGGCCGCGTTAGCCCGCGCTGGTTGAGCGCGCCGCGTGGCCGCCCGCCGGCGCGCTCGATGCAGCGGGCCACATGGGGCTCGCAGTAGCGGCCCTGACAGGGACCCATGCCGCAGCGGGTCACCACCTTGATGGAGGAGAGATCCTGCAGCCTGAGGTCCGCTGCCGCCTCCACCTCCGCAGCCGGTACGGACTCGCAGGCGCAGAGCACCGCTTCTGCGGCGGGGCGTTCCCGACCGGTGGCGATCATGCGCTCCAGCGCTTCGCCGAATCGCGCGAATCGCGCACGCCGGCGCAACAGACGCCGATAGCGGGTGGCGTCCGTTACCTGGCCTTCACGGTCGGCGAGCAGCGCGTGGGCGGCGAGCTCGCCGCTCACGCGGGCGTGACGCCAGCCGCGTACACCCTGTCCCTCGCCGCAGACGAGTACGCCCGGTACCGAGCTGCGCCCCCACTCGTCGGTGACGGTAACGAAGTAGCCGCCCGGCTCGTGCCACCGCAGCTCGCAGCCCGCGGTGCGCGCTAGCTGACTCTGGGCGGCAAAACCCTCGGTGAGCCCGAGCCGGTCGAAGGCGAGGCGTTCGCCGTCGTCGAGCACGGCATGGCCGTCTTCCACCGTCTCCAGCCGATGGCCGCATAGCAGGCGCACGCCGTGGCGCCGCAGCAGCGCCTGATCGCGGGCGAAGGCGAGGGCATCGCCGGTCGCGTGGATGCCGAGAGGGGCCAGGCGGGCGTAGTCGTGCATGCCGAGGCGGTCCACTACAGTGGTGACCTGCGCGCCCGCGCGTAGCAACCCGGCGGCGGCCACGTACAGGAACGGGCCGGCGCCGGCGATCATCACGCGGCCGGCCGGCACCACGCCCTGACCCTTCATGAGTGCCTGGAGCGCTCCTGCGCTGCAGACGCCCGGAGCAGGCGTGCCCGGAATGGGCGTGTGCAGGTCGTAGGCGCCGCAGGCGAGAACGATGCCGTCGAACCGGGGCGCCGTGATTCCCCCGCGGCCGCGGTACTCCACGGTGCCGTCGCCGTCTACCCGCAGCACGCGCGCCCCCTGGTGGAGGTGCAGACGATCGTCGCCACGCTCCAGTGGTGTCGCCGGGGCATTCCGGCGAATGCGGCCGATGTTGCCGCCTGGCCGGGGCTGTTCGTCGAACACGCTCACTCGCCAGCCAGCGGCGAGCAATGCCCATGTCGCGGCCTCACCCGCGGGACCGGCCCCCACGACTGCCGCATGTCCCGCGCCCATACTCATGCCGCTCCGCCCAGGTAAGCCTGGATGATGCGTTCGTCCTCGCGCAAGGTCGCGCCGTCGCCTTCCATGCGAACCGTGCCATTCTCGAGCACATAGCCGTAGTCGGCGAGTTTCAGCGCCACCCGGGCGTTCTGCTCGACGAGCAGAATGGTCACGCCCCGCTCGTTGAGCCGCTTGATGATGCGCATCGTTTCGGTGACGAGCTTGGGGGCGAGTCCCATGGACGGCTCGTCGAGCAGCAGCACTTCCGGGCCGTGCATAAGTGCCCGGCCGATGGCGAGCATCTGCTGTTCGCCACCGGAGAGCAGCGAGGCATCCTGGTTGCGGCGCTCGGCCATGCGCGGGAAAAGCTCGTAGACCTCCTCCAGGCGCTTTGCCCTGAGGCCCGCATCGGTGACCGTGAAGGCACCGAGCTCCAGGTTTTCCTGTACCGACAGGCCGCGGAGCACCCGCCGTCCCTCCGGCACGTGAACCACGCCCAGGCGGGCGATGTGGTGGGCGGCCATGGTCGTGATCACGCGGTCGTTGAAGCGGATCTCGCCGCCATGACCCCGGACGAGCCCGGATATGGTCTTCAGCGTCGTGCTCTTGCCCGCCCCGTTGCTGCCCAGCAATGCGACGATCTGCCCTTGCCGGACTTCCAGGCTGATGCCGCGCAGCGCCTGGATCTTGCCGTAGAAGGCTTCGATGTCGCGCACGCTCAGTACGGTATCGGTCATTACAGCGCGAGCTCCTCTTCGTCCTGGCCCAGGTAGGCTTCGATGACCGCCGGGTCCGCCTGCACTTCCCCGGCCGTGCCTTCCGCGATGACCCGGCCGTGGTCGAGTACCGTGATGTACTGGGACACCTCCATCACCAGGCCCATGTCGTGCTCGATGAGCAGTACGGCGACGCCGCGCTCGTCACGGATGCGCTGGATGAGCGTAACCAGCTCCGCCTTCTCGGTGCTGTTCAGCCCCGCCGCGGGCTCGTCCAGCAGCAGCAGTCGCGGCTCGGTGGCCAGCGCCCGGGCGATCTCCACCAGACGCTGATGCCCATAGGCAAGGTTGGTGGCGGTGCGGTCGGCCTCGTGGCCGATGCCGACGAATTCCAGACAATCCTCGCAGACATTGCGGATGTGCGCTTCTTCGGAGCGTTGTCCCGGCAGCGCCAGCACGGCGGACAGCGCTCCGGCACGTGAGCGGCAGTGCTGGCCTGCCATGACGTTCTCGAGCACGGTCATCTCCCGGAACAGGCGCACGTTCTGGAACGTGCGCGCGATTCCGAGACGGGTGACCGCGTGGGGTTTGCGCTTCAACAGCGGCTCGCCGGCGAAGGTGATCGCGCCCTGCTGGGGCCGGTAGAAGCCGGTGATGCAGTTGAAAAGTGACGTCTTGCCGGCGCCGTTGGGGCCGATGAGGCTCGCGACGGTGCCCTCGGCGACGCCGAAGCGTACGTTGTCGAGGACCGTGTTGCCGGCAAAGCGCAGGACGATGTCTTCGAGTTGCAGAAGCATGGGTAACCTCCTCGCGCCTAGGACCGGCGCCCCGGCCAGATGCCGCTGGGCCGGAAGAGCATGATCAGCAGCAGGATCACCGCGAAGACGAGCAGCCGCAGTGAGCCGATTTCCCGCAGTAGCTCCGGACCCAGGATGATGATGAACGCGCCCACGATGACCCCGGGGATTTTGCCCATGCCGCCGAGAATCACCGCCATCAGCACCAGCACCGACTGCTGGAAGCTGAAGCTCTCGGGCGAGATCGCCCCGAGATTGGCGGCGAAGAAGACACCGCCGATGGCACCGTAGATCGCGCCGATGATGTAGGCGGCGAGCTTCACGCGCACCCGGTTGATACCCATGGCTTCGGCGGCGTCCTCGTCGTGACGCACGTACAGCCACGCACGGCCGAGGCGTGAGTGGAGCAGGCGGTAGCTGGCGATCACCGCGAGCACGGCGAGGGCGGCGAAGACGTAGTAGAACACCATCGGTCCGGAGAGCTCCCAGCCGAAGAGCGACGGCGAGGGAATGCCGGTCAGTCCGCTGGCGCGGCCGGTGATCTCCAGGTTACGCGCGGCGATGCGCACGATCTCGCCGAAGCCCAGCGTCACGATGGCGAGGTAGTCGCTGCGCAGCCGCAGCGTCGGCCCGCCGATGATCACGCCGGCGATGGCCGCCGCGAGCAGCGCGAACGGGATGGTCAGCCAGAAGTTCATGCCGAACTCCTGGGTGAGAATGCCGGTGGTATAGGCGCCCACCGCGAAGAAGGCGGCGTAGCCCAGGTCCAGCAGGCCAGCGAAGCCCACCACCACGTTGAGCCCGAGAGCGAGTACCACGTAGAGCAGGGCGTTGGTCATGATCACGGTGCCGTAGCGCCCGAGGACAGTGGGCGCCACCAGCAACGCGACGACGAGCAGCGCGTACAGTGCCCAGCGCCGGCGCGGATCGTCGAATGCGGCGTATAGTTTCGCCAGCGGCCGCGGCAACGGACGGGCGTTCAGTTGATTGATCGCCATGTCACATCCTCTCCACTTCGGACTGGCCCAGCAGGCCGGTGGGCTTGAATACCAGCACGAGGATCAGCACCGCGAAGGTGAAGACATCCCGCCATTCACCGCCGATACCGGGGATCTGGGTGGCGAAAGCCTCGAGCAGCCCCAGGATCAGGCCGCCGAGCATGGCGCCGGTAATGCTGCCGATGCCCCCGATCACCGCGGCGGTGAAGGCCTTCAGGCCGATCAGGAAGCCCATGAAGTACCAGATGCGGCCGTACTGCACGCCGGCCATTACGCCGGCGGCGGCGGCGAGTGCCGAGCCCGCGAAGAACGTAACGGCGATCACCCGCTGGACGTTGATGCCCATAAGCCGGCACATGTCCTTGTCCAGGGATACCGCGCGCATGGCTTTGCCGTACATGGTGCGGGAGACGAACAGCTCCAACGCCACCATCAGCACGATCGCCGAGGCCACGAGCACGATCTGGGTGTAGTTCACGTACACCGTACCGAGGGAAACACCGCCGAAGCCGAGGTCTGTGGTGAAGGCGGTGACCTGGCCGTCGGTAAGGGCGAGGGCACCGTTTTGCAGAACCAGGGAAACCGCGAGCGCGGTAATCAGGATGGACAGCCGCGGCGCGGAGAGCATGGGCCGGTAGGCCACCTGCTCGATGACTACGCCAATGAAGCCGACCACGATCATGGAGATGAGCATCGCGAGAAAGATTCCCGCCCAGCCGGCGCCGACCAGCCCGGAAACCAGCGCGAGCACGCCGAAGCCGACGAAAGCGCCGACCATGTATATGTCGCCGTGAGCGAAGTTGAGCAGCTTGATGACGCCGAAGATCATCGTGTAACCGAGCGCCACCAGCGCGTAGAAAGAGCCCAGCACCAGCCCGTTGACGAGCTGCTGAAGCAGAATATCGGTCAGAGCCATGGGAGTCGCTCCCCGGGGAATTGCGGTCATCGCCGGCGGGGGCGGATGCCCCCGCCGGTTTCATGGTTACTTGGAGTTCAGCGTCCAGGCGCCACCCTCACCCTTGAGGATGATGAAGTTGGAGCGGGCGAGGGTGTTCTTGTCCGTGAACGAAATCGCACCCGTGAGCCAGCTCTGGCCGTCGACGGAGGCGAGCGCCTGGCGGATGGCGTCCGGCTCGGTGGAGCCGGCTTCCTCGATGGCCCATGCCATGAGCTTCATGCCGTCATAGGAAAGCGCCGAGTACGGTCCCGGGGCATGGCCGTTGTAGTTTTCGGCGTAGGCCTCGATGAACTGCTTGGCACCGGGCAGGAACTCCGCGGTCGGGTTGGAGAAGCAGTAAACGCCCTCTGCGGCACGGCCGGCGATTTCGAAGAGCTTCGGCGAGTTGGAGCCGTCACCCACTGCGATCAGCCCCTGGTAGCCGCCCTGGCGAAGCTGACGGATGAGCAGTCCGCCGTCGGCGTAGTAGGCCGTCCAGAACACCGCGTCGGCGCCGCCGGACTTGATCTTGGTCACCAGCGAGGAAAAGCTCTGCTCGCCCTTGTTGACCGTCTCCGAGGTTACCACCGTATGGCCGCGCTTGTTCCACTCGTCGGCTGTCAGCGTGGCGAGATCCTGGGAGTAGGCATCACCCTGGTCGACGATGGCGAGCTTCTCGATGCCCTGGGACTCGAAGAATTCCACGGCCTTGGCCACCTGGTCGAAGCCGGTGGAGTTGATCATGAAGGCGTTGCCCGGGTTTGCCGGGATGAGCTTGGTGGAGTTGGCGGCGGTGATGACGAACGGCGTATTGGCGTCGCCGTAGGTCTTCAGCGTCGGCAGTGTCGCTCCCGAGCAGTAGCCGCCGACCACGCCCACGACGTCGGACGAGGCGAGCTTGCTCGCGGCGTTGACCGACTGCTGGGGATCGCAGGCGGAGTCACCGACCAGGATCTCCACCTGGCGCCCGAGCAGCCCGCCATTGGCATTGATCTCGTCGACGGCGATCTCCATGGCGTTCTTCATGTCAGTGCCATAGGTGGCCTCCGGGCCCGTGGTGGGAACCTGGACACCCACGGTGATCGTCTCCTGGGCGGAGACGGTCCCTGCGGTGCCGAAGGCCAGAAGAGCCGCCGCGGCGGCGAGATGGTGAAGGCGAATCGTCATACTCTCTCTCCTCACGTCATCGCTTTGGTATTGCGCTTCATGGGCGCAGCCTGGGCCGCAAGTCGCCACGGCCGACACCGAGGTCGGGCGGGGCGGACGAGACGGGTCTGATGGAACGGTGATTCGCTGAAGACAGTGACCCGATAACGGTTCTGGTGGGGAGTCGGGGTGTTAGGTGCGAAGCGGCGACTGGTGCCGGCGCACCAGTGACCGCCAATGGTCGCGGTGAGGCAATGCGCCCCGTTACGCGTCCCGTATACACCTCGGCTCTCCTCCGTCGTGGCTCTGGCGGCCACGTTCGTGGTTATCGTCGGTATATTTTATACAATTTGAGATCGCGCCCCGCAACCCGGGGCGTGCTTTCACACTGAACGATAGACCGGTTCGCCGAGTGCGGCGGCGATGGGGATGATACCCAGCCCGGGTCCGGTGCCTGCGGCGAGACGGCCCTGCTCGCGCCGCGGTGCGCCTTCGGCAGTGCGCACGGTGACGTAGCTGTTGAAGTCGGTCACCGAGAATCGCCATTCCGCGGGGGTGCTGTGAGCGAGGTGGGCGATGGCCGCGGTGGCGATATCCCCGCCCCAGCTGTCTTCCAGGGTCATGGTGATACCGGCCTCCAGGCACAGGTCGCGCAGTCGCCGCGCCCGCGTGAGGCCGCCAACCTTCGAGATCTTGATGTTGATGGCATCCATGGCGTGGTCGGCGAGGGCGCGCAGGAGCACCGGCACGCCGTCGATCACCTCGTCGAGCACGAACGGCCGGTCGGTGTGCCGGCGCACTGTCAGGCACTCCTCGTAGGTCATGCACGGCTGCTCGATGTAGACGTCGATGTCACGTACCGCGGCGGCGACACGCAGCGCCTCGTGGGGCAGCCAGCCGGTGTTGGCGTCGGCGACCAGGGTGTGCTCGCGGCCGAGCTCGGCGGCGCAGGCGCGGATGCGTTCGATGTCCGTGTCCGCATCGCCGCCGACTTTGAGCTGGAAGGTGGCGTAGCCGGCGTCGCGATAGCTCGCCACGCTCGCGGCCATGGCCTCGGGCGTGTCCTGGGAGATGGCGCGGTAGAGCGGAAAGTCGTTGCCGAAGCGTCCGCCGAGCAGGGTGCACACGGGCTGGCCCGTGACCTGGCCGAGGATGTCCCAGCACGCCACGTCCACGGCGGTTTTCACGTAGTTGTGGCCGCGCAGGGCACGATGCATGAGCCGGTCGATGGCGAGCAGCTCGGTCGGGTCGGCGCCGATCAGGGAGGGCGCAAGTTCCGCGAGGCCTGTGCGTGCGCCGGCGGCATAGGCCGGCAGGTAGGTCGGGCCCAGGGGGCAGACCTCGCCGTAGCCGGTAATCCCCGCATCCGTTTCCACGGCGACGACGGTGGCGTCGAAGACCTCCACCCGGTTGCCGTCCGACCAGCTATAGCCGCCTTCGTGCAGGGGCAGGTCTACTTGATGCACTCGGATGCCGGTGATGCGCATGGATTCGCTCCTATTCGTGCTGGGCTTCGTGTTGTCGGCGCTCCGCCAGAAAGGCGACCAGGTCGTCCCGCGCCGCGAGGATGTGTTCGTTGAGCAGTCGGCTCGCCTCGGCCATGTCGCGCTCGGCGCACAGGTGCACGAGGCGGTTGTGCTCGTCGCGGGCGCGCTCGTTGGTGCGTTGGGTAAGCTTGAGTTGCAGGCGCAGGTAGCGGTCGGCATTGCGGTGGAGGTTGTGCACGATGCGCATCGTCCGCGGGCGCCCGGCGGGCTCGTAGAGGGCGGCGTGGAGTTCCCAGTTGAGCTGGCCCCAGTCGCGTTCCTGGGTGCCATGGACGAGCATGTCGTCGAAGGTGACGAGCAGTTCCCGCGCCCGCGTGATGGCGGCGTCGTCGAGCCGCGGTATCGCGCGTTGGAGAAGATCCACTTCGATCAGCGCGCGCAAATCGAAGAGCTCGCGGATCTCCTCCAGCGAGAGCACGGTCACGGTGTAGCCCTTGTGCGCCGACAACGTCACCAGCCCCTCGCCCTCGAGCTGCAGCAGCGCCTCGCGCACGGGGATGCGGCTGACGCCGAATTCCGCGGCGAGGCTGTCCTGGCGGAGCTGTTCGCCCTCGGGGATGTCCAGGCTGAGGATGCGTTCGCGCAGCTCGTCCGTGAGCGCCGCCGACATGGTCTGGCGTTTGAGTCGGCGGGGATCTCCAGGGGTACTCATGAGCTCGTTCGGCCTCCACGTTGGTCGTTTGGCGAGATTGTCGATGGTAGCACTCGCGCCCGAGGTAATTGACTGCCGTTGCGCCGTATATATATTTTATACAATATACATGCAGCACAAGCCAGCGGAGTGATCCGCTTTTTCCCTGAAGGAGGAGCACGCGATGCAAGTCGATTGGCGCGGCATTTACCCGGCCGCCACCACGCAGATGAAGCCCGACGGCGCGCTGGACATCGAGGCCAACCAGCGCATGGTGGAGCAGATGATCGCTGACGGCGTCCACGGGCTGGTGATGCTCGGCAGTGTCGGCGAGAACACCTCGCTCACCGCGGAAGAGAAGCGCCGTATCATCGCCTCCACGGTGGAGGTGGCTGGTGGTCGCGTGCCGGTGATCTCCGGCGTGGCGGAGTACACCACCGATCTCGCCGTCGACTACGCGCGCGACTGCGAGCGCCTGGGCGCCGACGGTCTCATGGTGCTGCCCGCCATGGTCTACAAGGCCGACGTACGCGAGGTGGTTACCCACATCCGTACTACCGCCGAGGCCGTGGATCTGCCCGTGCAGATCTACAACAACCCGGGTGTTTACGGCATTGATATCGAGCCGCCGGCGCTCGTGGAGCTAGCTCGGGGCACCGACAACATCGTCTCGGTCAAGGAGTCCTCCGAGGATCCGCGCCGGATCACCGACATCATCAACCAGGACCCGCAGGCGCTCGCGCTCATGTCCGGCGTCGACGACGTGGCCCTGGAGTGCATGGTCCTGGGCTGCCAGGGCTGGGTCTCGGGCTTTGCCAATGTATTCCCGGCGGAAACCGTTGCCATCTACGATCACTGGCAGGCGGGACGGCTCGACAAGGCCATCGAGATCTACCGCTGGATGATGCCCGCGCTGCACATGGACGTTCATCCTAAGCTCGTCCAGATGATCAAACTCGCCGAGCAGGTCGCGGGGCGCGGCAGCGAGACCGTGCGCGCGCCGCGCCTGACCCTGGAAGGCGATCAGCGCGCCTACGTCATCGACACCATCGAGCGGGCGCTCGCCAACCGGCCGTCACTCGACTGAGCGGCGCTGGTTTCCCCGCCGCTGAGCACCCATAGTTCAGGTCGAATCCGTGTAGGCGGGTTCGATCGTCTCTTGCATGGCCCGACCGGCATGGAGTCAAACGATGGCCCGACATACCTTCATGTGCGTGGACGCCCATACCTGCGGCAACCCGGTGCGGGTGGTCGCCGGCGGCGGACCGCGTCTGGAAGGGGAGTCGCTGAGCGACTACCGCCAGCACTTCCTGCGCGAGTACGACTGGATCCGCCGGGGGCTGATGTTCGAGCCCCGCGGGCACGACATGATGTCCGGGTCGATTCTCTATCCCGCTCTGCGCGAGGACTGTGATATCGGCGTGCTCTTCATCGAGACCTCCGGCTGCCTGCCCATGTGCGGTCACGGCACCATCGGCACGGTGACCGTGGCGCTGGAGGAAGGTTTCGTCACGCCCAGGGAGCCGGGCCGGCTCAACCTTGAGACCCCGGCGGGGCTCGTGGGTGTGGAATACGAGGCGGACGAACGTTACGTGGATCGTGTGCGATTGTTCAACGTGGGTGCTTATCTCGCCGCCACGGACGTCGCGGTGGACGTGCCCGGCCTCGGCGAGCTCACCTGCGACATCGCCTACGGCGGCAACTACTACGCGATTTTCGAACCCCAGCCGGGTTTCGAGGGCCTGGATGCGCTAACCGTGGACGAGATCCTGAGGCTCTCGCCCATCGTGCGTGAGCGCTTGAACACCATCATTCAACCGGTGCACCCGGAGAACCCGACCATTCGCGGGGTGAGCCACGTGATGTGGACCGGACCGGCGCGCGAGCCGGGTGCGGATGCGCGCAACGCGGTGTTCTACGGCGAGCGCGCCATCGATCGCTCGCCCTGCGGTACCGGTACCTCCGCGCGCATGGCCCAGCTCCACGGCCGCGGCAAGCTCGGCGTGGGCGGAACCTTCGTCCACGAGAGCATCATCGGCAGTCTCTTCGAGGGGCGCGTGGAGGCGGAGACGACGATCGGCGAGCACCGCGGCATCATGCCGAGTATCGCCGGTTGGGCGCGCATCACTGGCTATAACACCATTTTCATCGACGACCGCGATCCGTTCGCTCACGGTTTTACGGTCAAGTAGACGGCACGGTCGACAACCGTTCCCGTCAACGGAGGAACCTATGCAAGCAAGCAGTGAGCACGTCCTCGGTGGTGTGCGATCCGCCGCCAGCAGGGAGCGTTTCCAGGCCACCGATGCGGCAAGCGGCACGCCTGTCGAGCCGGCCTTCCACGAGGCCACCGCGGATGAGGTCGATCGGGCCTGCCGGGCCGCCGCCGAGGCCGCGCCAGCCTGGCGCGCGTTGTCGCTGCAGCGACGCGCCGAGTTCCTGGAGGCGGTCGCCGACGAGCTCGACGCCAGCGCCGAGGCGCTGGTGCAGCGCACGCCGGCGGAGACCGGTTTGCCCGAGGCCCGTATCCGCGGCGAGCTGGGCCGCACCACCGGGCAGCTGCGGTTGTTCGCGACGGTGGTGCGCGCGGGGGATTTCCTCGGCGTACGCATCGACCACGGCGACCCGGCGCGGGAGCCCGCGCCGAAGCCGGACGTTCGCCAGTTCCAGGTGCCTTTGGGGCCCGTGGCGGTCTTCGGTGCCAGCAACTTTCCGCTTGCCTTCTCCACGACCGGTGGCGACACCGCATCCGCCTGGGCGGCGGGTTGCCCGGTGGTGGTGAAGGGGCATCCCGGCCATCCGGGTACCGCGGCCATCGTCGCCGAGGCTGTGGGGCGTGCCATCGAGCGCTGTGAGGTGCCGCCGGGCGTGTTCTCTTTGCTCCACGGCGCGCGCCATGAGCTCGGGGCCGCGTTGGTACGTCATCCCGCGATCCGGGCGGTGGGGTTCACCGGTTCGCACCGCGGGGGCATGGCGCTTGCGCGCCTTGCCGCAGAGCGGCCAGAGCCGATTCCCGTGTACGCGGAGATGGGTAGCGTCAACCCCATGTTCCTCATGCCTGGCGCACTCGGCGAGCGCGGCGCCGCGATCGCCGACGGCTATGTCGCGTCGCTGAACCTCGGCTGCGGTCAGTTCTGCACCAACCCGGGGTTGGTGTTCGCGGTGCGCGGCGAGGGGCTTGAGACGTTCGTGGAGCGGGCGTCGGCCGCGGTGGCCGACAGCGTTGCAGGCGTGATGCTCCACGGTGGCATTCTCTCGGCCTACGAGGCGGGTACCGAGCGTCTGGAGGCGGTGCCCGGTGTCACCCGCGTTGCCGCAGGTGCGGCTGATGACGGCCGCGTCTGCGCACGGCTCTACCGGACGGATCTCGCCACCTTCCGCGCCAATCCGGCGCTCGCCGAGGAGGTGTTCGGGCCGGCGTCGCTTATCGTGGAGGTGCCGGACGAGGAGAGCCTGAGTGCCGCCGCCGAAGGTCTCGCCGGCCAGCTCACCGCCACTGTGCATGCGACGGAGACGGAGCTGGTGGATCACGTGGAGCTGGTGAGTGCGCTGGAGGCGCGGGCCGGGCGCGTGCTCGTCAACGGTTTCCCCACGGGGGTGGAGGTCTGCCACGCCATGGTCCACGGCGGACCGTACCCGGCGACCACCGATTCGCGCACCACCTCGGTGGGTACCCGGGCGATCGAGCGCTTCCTCCGACCAGTCTGCTACCAGGACTTTCCCGCCGCCGCGTTGCCCGAACCGCTGCGGGACGACAACCCCCTCGGGTTGCGCCGCCTCGTTGACGGCGAGTGGCGATAGTGACGGCGGCGCTCTGCGCCGCCGCGTTTCAAGCGGTAAGCTCCGAGTGGCGCAAGCCCGTGCCGCGGGCCGCAGGTTTGCGGTCCGATACCCGAAACCCGGACGCGTAGAGCTGTTCCACCGGGTGTCTCCGACTACGAAGGGGGGTGTTGCCCCTTTGTCGCGGAGACGCCCGCCATCGGCCGCTTGCCGCCGGCAATCGCCGCTCTGCGCGTAGCGCCGCTTCCTCAGGCCGGCTTCAGCACGACCTGGTCCTCATGCTCGCGGGCGAGGCGGTACGGCGTCGCACTGCACGCGAAGCGCTTGATGATTCGGTCCGCTTCGCGGTGGATCTCGCTGGAAGGCCCCCGGATGACGATCTCTTTGCCCCGGTACTCCACACGGCAGTGCTCCTGGCGAGTTGCCGGCATGGCTACCTCCTGCCGCAGAATCGTGTCTGCTCGATATCCCCCGATGTCTCCGCATCGCCGCCCTCGTGTGCCCGTGGGTGAAGGCGGGTGCGGACCCCAAGCGCCAATGCGGCGCTGCGACAAGGCCGCAGAGTGTGCGATGAAACTTTCCCTGGGTAAACCCCCTGAGAGCAATCTTCTCCGGGGCGTTGTCATATGCCAGAGCGCCTGAGTGGTTCGGGGGCAACCCGGGCTCGCGCCGCCTACGCCGACCAGGGTCAGGTACCGCACCATGAATGTTGTCGGATCGTCGCTGCCGGGCATGCCAGCGACGTCGACGCCGAGCAGGCCGGTGATGAACCCCAGTGGCAGGAACAGCGTCGCCACGAGAGAGAACGTAATGGTGCGGTTCATCTGGTCCGACAACCGCGTGGCGAGCGTTTCCCGCTCGCGCAGGTGGGCTCGGTCGGGGGGCGCTCATGGCTCCGCTGGGGCGCTGACCGGTTCCATGCCCCCAGTGTGGGGCAATTGCCGTTGTGCGACTACCGGCTACATAGACAACGGCCCGCCGTTGGCGGGCCGTCAGATACGCCGTGGCGGGCGCGGATCAGTGCTCGTGCTCCATGATCGGGCCGTCGGTGAACAGGAACTCGCGCATCTGCTTGTCGAAGTCCGGGTAGCGGCGTCGCAGCCACTCCAGGCACATGCAGGCATGTTCGAGCTCTTCACGCATGTTGTGCAGAAGGATCTCGCGGAGCTCGTCGTCCTTGCAGGCGTCGGCGCGCTGGCGGTACCAGTCCACCGCCTCGAGCTCCTCCTGCAGCGAGACCAGTGCCTGATGGTGTAGGCGCGTGTCTTCGCTAAGTTCCTCCAAAGGCTCGTGATAGCTGTCGCTTCCGGCTGCCATGCTCATCCTCTCGAGTCGTTGTTCGTGCGATCGGCGACCTTGTGGGGGTTATCGTGACGCCAATGCCTTTAGTTGGGACCCGGCGGCGTTCATTCAAGCGCCGGAACCGCCAGCGCCGCTGCGGCGCGCGGGCATCAGCCCGTCGTCAGCGAGGCGGGCATGGAGCTCCTGTGCGGGCAGCTTGGTTAGATCCTTGGGGACCTCGGTAATGCGCATACCGTTGCCGGCACTGCCGTTGAGCGCACTGCGAAGGAAGCCGAGCATTTGCTTCTCGGCGCAGAGGATCACTCGCCGGGGACCGTTGCGTTGGGAGATCCTGCCGAGCTGCTCGGCGATGGTACGGGCGAATCGCCCCTCGAGTTCTTCCTGGAAGCCGTCGCGGTGTTCGTCGTAGCCGAAGGCCTGCCCGGTGGGCCCCTGGTTGCGGCCGCCGCGGGCGTCGGAATATATCTTCTCGTGATGGGCGCGGTGGCGAGGGTTGGCGAGGGATTCGTGCTCGATGAGATCGGGGCCGCCTTCCAGTTCCGGCACCTCCGAGTGTTCCAGGGTGAAGAAACGCGCCCGAGCGCCTTCAGCGGCGACAACACAGACTAGACTCATGGTCCCCTCCCGGTATTAAGCCATCCTTACGGTGGCCGTGTGCGGGTGAATGGAGCCGACATGGACGCATATGGGGGCTTTTGTCTCTGATTCTAGTGTCGTGGAACAGGACACCAAGGCCATCATGCATTCATCCGCATTATAGAAGGTAGGCAGACGCACGCCTGCGGCCGATACAATGTTCGCCAGGAGCCCTGGGCGAGCCCCGTGTCATGAGGGAACGTGCCATGCGTAAGATACTGAAGTGGATTGGCTACGCGATCGCCATCGTCGTAGCCGTCGTTGTGGTCGCGATCGCCGCCGCAGTCGTGTTCGTCGACCCCAACGACTATCGTGACGAGATCGCTGCTGCCGTCGAGCGCCAGACCGGGCGGGCGCTGAGCATCGACGGCGAGCTCGACCTGACCTTCTTCCCGCGCCTCGGTATCAGCGTCGCCGGTGTCAGCCTCGCCGATGCGTCGGGATTCGGTGACGAACCATTCGTCACCACGGAATCACTGACGCTGGGCGTGGCCGTATGGCCGTTGCTCTCCGGTGATCTGCAGCTCGATACGGTCACGGTTCGCCGGCCGCAGGTCCGTCTGGTACGCAATAGCGCCGGCGAGGCCAACTGGCAGCAGTTCGGGCCCCGGGCGCAACAGGCGGCGGCCGCGGCGCGGCTGCAACCCGCCTCGTTGCGCCCGGTCCAGCAGGAAGGTGACACCTCCGCGCTGCCGGCGGTGATCCGCAACGCCCGGCTGGCAGGCGTCGAGATCATCGACGCGCGGGTGCTCTATCGTGACGAGGCCGCCGACGTGACCGCCGTGGTCGATCCGTTCGATCTGACGCTGGAGGATGTGCGCTTCGGTGCCCCTGTGTCCCTGGAGGCGAGTTGGCAGGCCGAGATGCCCGGCGGTCCCGCGCTGAACGGGACGCTTACGAGCGACATCGAGGTGGGGCCGGCGCTGCGCAAGGCCCGGGCCCAGGCGATCGAACTCTCGCTAACCGTCACCGGCGAGTCCGTTCCCGCCGGCGAGCAGACAGCCTCCGTAAGCGCGAATCTCGACGCCGATCTCGCGGGTGGCATTTACCGTCTCACCGATCTGGCGGCCGAAGCCGCCGAGATGCGACTGGCGGGCGAGGCCGAGGCCCGCACCGCCGAACAGGGCGTGGTGGCGGCGGCGTCGCTGAGCCTGGCGGAGGTCAGTCCCCGTGCGGTGCTCGAGGCGCTCGCCATCGAACCGCCGGACACCCGGGACGGCGAAGCGCTCTCCCGCCTCACCGCCGATGCCGAGTTGCGCTTCGCCGACGGCACGCTGCGCGTGGAGCCGCTTGGTGTCGCGCTCGACGACACGACGCTCAAAGGGCACGCGGAAGTGAGCGACATCGCCGCAGCATCTCCCGCCATCGCCTTCCAGCTAGCGGTGGATCGCCTCGACGTGGATCGCTATCTGCCACCTCCGGGCGAGGGCGGAGAGCCGGTCGCCACGCCCGGTGGCGGTGCTGCTGCCGGCGTGGGCGAGATCCCCGTCGATAGGCTACGAGCACTGCGCCTCGACGGCCGGCTCACCGTGGACGAGCTCGTTGTCAGCGGGGCCCGTGCCAGCGATGTGGAATTGGTGATCCGGGCCGCCGACGGCCGCCTCCGCGTCCATCCGCTCGCCGCGGCACTCTATGGTGGGAAGTACCGCGGGGATGTGCGGGTGGATGCCACCGGAGAATCGCCGCGCATCCGCGTGGACGAGCAGCTCAATGGCGTGCAGGCGGAGCCGTTGCTGGGCGATGTCGCCGATTTCGACAAGCTGCTCGGGATCGCCGACGTCTCGCTGCAGGCGACGACCGAGGGCAAGGATACGGACGCGCTGCTGGCCGCCATGAACGGACAGGCCCGGTTCGAGTTCCGCGATGGTGCGGTCAAGGGGTTCAACATCGCCCAGATGCTGCGCCAGGGCGTGGCGCGCTTGCGCGGTGAGCAGGTGCCGGAGTCCGACGCGCCGCGGCGCACCGATTTCAGCGCCCTCACGGGGACGCTGGAACTGGCCGGCGCGACGGTGCGCAACCGAGATCTGGAGGCGAAGACGCCGTTGCTGCGGATCACCGGTGAGGGGCGCGCCGACCTCATGGAGCGATCGGTGGACTACAACCTCACCGTTAACGTGGTCGACACGTTGGCAGGGCAAGGTGGAGCGGGGCTCGGGGAGCTTCGCCGTATTCCCGTGCCGCTACGCATTCGCGGGCCATTCGCGAAGCCGGAGATCGAGCTGGCCCTGGGCGAGGCGATGAAAGGCGCCACCAAGGCCAGGATCGCCGAGGAGAAAGAGACCCTGGAGAAGAAGGCCAAAGAGGAGGTCGAGCGCAAGCGCGGCGAGCTCATGGGCAAACTCAAGAGTCGGCTGGGCGGCGAGGATGACGATGACGCGGCGGCTGAGAGTGGTGCGAAGGGGGACGGGCAGGACGAGGCGGATGGCGAGTCCGGCAAGGCCCCGGAGGAAGGAGACGACGTGAAAGAGCGGATCAAGGGTGAGTTAGAGGGATTGCTGGGACGGTGAGTACGGCGATGCGCAAGGACGGCCAGAAGGTGGAGACGATCGATTTCGCAGCGGCGGTGCTGGACTGGTACGACCGCTTCGGCCGGCACAATCTGCCCTGGCAGCAGCCGGCGACCCCGTACCGTGTCTGGGTCTCGGAGGTCATGCTTCAGCAGACCCAGGTGACCACCGTGGTACCGTATTTCCTGCGCTTCATGGAGCGCTTCCCGGATGTGCGTGCACTTGCCTCGGCGCCGGTGGACGAGGTCCTCCACCTTTGGTCGGGCCTCGGCTACTACGCCCGGGCACGCAACCTCCACCGTGCCGCCAACGTCCTGGTTACCGAATACGGCGGTGAGTTTCCCCGCGATGTGGAGCAGGTGCAGGGGCTGCCGGGGATCGGACGTTCCACTGCCGGCGCGATTCTCTCGCTCTCCCGTGGCGAGCGCCATGCCATTCTCGATGGCAACGTCAAGCGCGTGCTCGCGCGCTACCACGCCGTGGATGGCTGGCCGGGGCGCAGCCCGGTCGCGCGGGCGCTCTGGCACCTCGCCGAGCAGCACACGCCGGGTGATCGTCCGGCCGCTTACAACCAGGCCATGATGGACCTGGGAGCGACGGTATGTACCCGCAGCCGCCCGCGCTGCGAGCTCTGCCCCGTTGCGGCGGGCTGCGAGGCGCGCGCCCAGGGCCGGCAGGCGGAATACCCGGGGCGGCGGCCGAAACGCGACAAGCCGGTGCGCGCGACTCGTATGCTGCTCATCACCCGCGGCGAGGAAGTGCTGCTGGTCCGCCGCCCGCCCTCGGGTATCTGGGGAGGGCTCTGGTGCCCGCCGGAATGCGATCTCGACGCCGATCCCGCCGCCGAGGCCCGTGAGCGCTTCGGTCTGGACATCGACACCGTGGAGCACTGGGACGTCTTCCGTCACGTGTTCACTCATTTCGCCCTGGATATACATCCCCTTCGCGCCCGGGTCGCTGGCCCGGCACGGGCGGTCATGGATGGCCCGGGGCAGGTCTGGTATAACGCCGCTACCAGCGACCGGCGCGGCCTCGCCGCCCCGGTCACCCGATTACTCGAGGGTTTGGAGGGCGTATGACCCGTACCGTGCATTGCGTGAAGCTCGGCCGTGAGGCCGAGGGCATGAGCAAACCGCCGTATCCGGGCGAGCTCGGGCAGCGCATCTACGAGCAGATCTCGAAAGAGGCCTGGCAGATGTGGCTGCAGCACCAGACCATGCTCATCAATGAGTACCGCCTCTCCCCTATGGACCCGAAGGCGCGGGAGTTCCTGGAGAAGGAGATGGAGAAGTTCTTCTTCGGCACGGGCTCCGAGCTGCCACCGGACTACAATCCCGAGGGGTGAGTCGCCGGGCGCTTCACTATCCCCTGCCGCGCCCGTCGCACGGGACGCCGGTGGCGGTGGCTGAGGGGGTGCGCTGGCTATGCATGCCACTGCCTTTCGCGCTCGACCACATCAATCTGTGGTGGCTCGATGGCGGCGGCGAGAGCGTGCTCGTGGATACCGGTATCGCCACCGACGTCTGTCGCGAGCACTGGACGCGGCTGCTGGACGAGTGGGTGCCCGGGCGCATCGTCCTCACCCATTTTCACCCCGATCACATGGGCCTGGCGCGGTGGCTGCAAGCGTGCACCGACGCTGAGGTCGTCACCACCCATGGCGAGGCGGCGGCTGCCGAGCGCATATACGGCCTCGCCGACGCGGACGCCGGTGACGAGCTTGCCGAGCTCTTCAGCGCCCATGGGCTGGAGCCCGACCCGGCAGCGCGAATCCGTGAACGCGGCAACACCTACCGGCCGCTGGTGGACGGTCTGCCGCGCTTCGAGACAACGCTCCGGCATGATTCGATAGTGCCGCTGGCCGGGGCGCAATGGCGGGTCATCGTTGGCCGCGGCCACGCACCGGAGCACGCCTGCCTCTACCGCGAGCAAGATGGCGTGCTCATCGCCGGCGATCAACTCCTGCCGCGGATTACGAGCAATGTCAGCGTAAGCCCGCGCGAGCCGGAGGCCGACCCGCTCGATGCCTACCTCGCGTCGTTTGCCGCCCTGGAGGCGTTGCCCGCCGATACGCTGGTGCTGCCGTCCCACGGACGCCCGTTCTACGGCATTCATCACCGCATCGCCGAGATACGCGGGCACCACGAGCAGCACCTGACAGATCTCCTGGTTGCTGCACGGGAGAAACCGCTGACCGCCGCCGATGCGTTGCCGATCCTCTTCGACCGGGAGCTCGACGCGCACAGCCTGTTCTTCGCCATGGGCGAGGCCATCGCACACCTCAACCATCTCTGGCACCAGGGGGCGCTCGAGCGCGCCATGACGAACGGCACGATCGTCTTCGCCCCCCCCTTGACGCCCCGTCCCTAATCCGGTTGAATACCGCACCTCAAGGCCAGGTAGCTCAGTCGGTAGAGCAGGGGATTGAAAATCCCCGTGTCGGGAGTTCGATTCTCTCCCTGGCCACCAACAGATCAAGCGCAAAAGCCCGGCCACAGATGTGCCGGGCTTTTTCGTTTCCGGGCCATCCATTGTCACTGACTCCTGTCCCTAATGTGCGGATGTGGGGCGGTCCGGACGGGGCAGTCCAGCAGGAGCTGGTGGCATCGTTCGCCCCCACTTGCCCGACGACGCGCCGCATTCATTCGCACGGTTCAGAGTGAAGCTACCGCCGGTCGAGGAAACACCAACCGCATCACGATTCTCGATGGAAGGAAGTGTGCGCCGGGTCATACTCGGGGCGTGTGACCGGCTTGTGGTGTACTGGCGGAGGAGGCGGTGTGATGCGTGTATGGGGCTTGTTTCCGGTTTTCTTTCTCGGGCTCGTCTGGGGGATGGCGCAGGCCGCGCAGGGGCCAACGATCATCGATCATTCGCAGCGGCTTCCCGCGTTCGTTCCCGGTCAGGTGGTGGTTGGTTTCGCGCCCGGGGCCGCGACCGTCGCCAGGGCGCAGGCACATGAGCAGGTTGGCGCACAGGTGGTGCGAACGATGGATGCCATCGCAGCACAGGTCGTATCAGTGGGGGTGAACGCCGAGACCCGGGCGCTCGCGGCGTATCGGCAAAACCCCAACGTCCGCTACGCGGAGCTCAACTACCTGCGGCCCGTGATCATTCCCGACGAGGGCAGCGAGCCGTGGCCGTATCAGCCGGGGACGACACTGGATTTCTTCAATGAGCAGTGGGGACTTCACAACGACGGACAGGCGTTCTTCTACGATCAGGTCACCGGAGAGCTCGGGGCCATCGAGGGAAGCGTCGATGCCGACATCGATGCGACGGAAGCTTGGGATATCAACACCGGCAGCCCGGCCGAGGTGATCGCGATCCTCGATACAGGAATCGACTGCGATCATCCGGATCTCGCGGGCAAATGCGTCGAGGAGACGAACTTCGGGCCGAGCGAGTACGGGACCACCGACATCCTGGGCCACGGCACGCATGTCGCCGGCATCGCCGCCGCCATTACGAACAATGACCACGGTGTCGCCGGCGTCGGCTGGTCTTCCGGCCTCGCGTCGTTGAAGGTCTGCTACGAGTATCAGGATCCCCTGTACGGCGTCGTCGGGTTGTGTGATTCGGCGGCGTCCGCGCAGGCCATGATCCATGCAGCGGACATGGGGTACGCAGTGGTGAACATGAGCTACGCCGGCCCATCGGGTTCCGCTGCCGAGGCCGATGCGGCGCAGTATGCGTGGGCGAACGGCGTGGTGCTGGTTGCCGCTGCGGCGAACGATTACGCACCCACGCGCATGTACCCCGCTGCCTTCGATGAAGTCATCGCCGTGGCGGCGACCGATTGGCACGACAATCTGGCTTCCTTCTCCAATTTCGGCAGTGACTGGGTGTCCCTGGCCGCGCCCGGCCACACCGTCTTTTCCACCGTATCCGAGGAATACTGTGGCCAGATCGACTGCTACGCATGGTTGTCGGGCACGTCGATGGCCTCCCCCGTAGTGGCCGGTGCTGCCGCTCTCGTGCGGGCGCATCATGGTCCGGCGGCGACGAACGCCGACGTTCGTGCCAGCCTCGAGACGGGTGCGGACAAGACGGGAGCGTTGGGACAGGATTTTCTGGCATGGACCGGCAACGGCCGCCTCAATGTCCGGCGGGCCCTTGCCGACGATGGGTCGGCGAGTGGCACGTCGAGCGTGCATATTGGCGATCTCGACGGGACCGCGACAACCGACCGTCCCGGGCGGTGGACTGCCGAAGTGACCGTCACCGTTCATGACGATACCGCGCAGCTGCTGACGGGGGCGGCCGTAAGCGGTGCCTGGAGTGATGGCGCCAGCGGCAACGTTTCCTGCACAACCGGGTTCAGCGGCACTTGTCTGCTGAGCAAGGGCAACCTCAAGCAGGGCACCAAAAGTGTGACGTTCACGGTGACGAACATCGCCTACGACGACGGCACGTACGACAGCGCTGCAAATGAGGATCCGGACGGAGACAGTGACGGAACCGCGATCACGATAAACGCACCGTGAGATCGCTTTCAGCCCCTCCCGGCGGCGCGGGAGGGGCTGAAGCTCCCCGCTGCGGCGGAATTCGTCCCTTCGCCGACTCCGCCACGACATCGCCCGCGTCCGGCATTTCCCGTTCTTCCTGGGCGCCTTCGTGATTTGTGTGGGTAACGGGGCTCGGATCTCACGCTGGCTGGGCCCTAGATGTTGTGGTGTAGGGTGAAGCCGGCAGATGGCTGAGCTTGCCGCCAATGAGATAG
>NZ_JBNAZM010000064.1:0-22420 GCF_051195215.1 Arhodomonas sp. AD133
ACGCCCGCGCCGCCCGAATGCGCCACCGTGCACCCACGCAGCGTCAACGCCCGCTCGCGCGCGGACACCGCCGGATCGCCGTTACCGCCGGCATAGCGCACCTCCACGTGCGAGAGCGTCGCCGCCGTGTCCTCACCGCGCAGCTCCAGCCCCCGCCAGTCCCCCGGCCGCGGCAGGCTCGCGTAGCCGTCGGCGTTGAAGTCACCGCCACGCGCATCGTCCCGCTCGGAGGTGAACACCACCGGCGCCGACGCCGTGCCCGGCACCGACAGCGCCCCGTCCACCCGCAGCCGCGCATCCGGGGCGAACTTCATCACCACCCCCGGCGAGACGTCCAGCCGCGCACCATCGCGCATGTGCAGCTCGCCGCTGACGTGGTAGGTCCGCGCCTGCGCCTCGCCCTCGGCGGCCTGCTGCACCGTCACCTCGAGGTCCTCGGCGCGGTCGCCGCCAACCACCCAGACACCGTCGCGGTGGTTGGGCACGAGCACGTTGCCATCATCCGGCCCCGGCAGCACGCTCGCCGGCAGCCGCACGCCACGCTCGTTATCCACCACCGTGTTGTCCCGGATCACCGGCGGCCCATGGCGCACCGTGTCGCTGTACTGAATGCCGAACTCGGCACCGCCGCGGATGTCGTTGCCTACGAGGCTCGGCGCGGCACTGTGCACCCGGATGCCCTGACGGCCAGCATCGCGGATGACGTTATCCTCCAGCTGTGCCGGCGCGTCATTGTAATAATCTCCCAATACCGCAATGCCGCTCCAGCCGCTGCCGCGCACCCTCGTGCGCTCGACCCGCGCGCCGGCCTCGTTGATGCGAATGCCGTTGCGCGCGCTCGAAACCATCACGCTATCCGACACCGTCACCGGCGCATTCAGGACCAGCGCCGCGTTGCGCCGGCTGTTGTTGTTGCCGCCGGCATAACGCAGCTCCAAGCCCTGGATATTCGTCACTGACGGCTTGGCCTGTGAACCTATGATCACGCCTTCCCAGTCGCCCGCGTCAGCTTGACTTGGTCCGTCGCCGTTGGTGTCGCCCCCCACCGAGTCGTCGCGGTAAGAGGTGAATATCGCGGGTGATTCGCTCGTCCCTTCGACGCTAAGCTCTCCGTTGACGTCAAGCCTGGTCCCGCGCGCGAACTTCACGATGGCGCCTGCTTCGACTGTCAGCAGCACGCCCTCACTAACCGACAGGTTGCCTGTGACGTGATAGATCTCACCGCCTTGCCAGACAGTCCGTTCGTCCAAGTCGCCGGAATACTCTATCGCGGCGTGGGAGACCACCCCCCATGCAATGGCGACGAACGAAAGGAAACACTGAAGGCAACGCGAAGATGTCATGGGCCCACCCGCCAAGCGGCACAGTCATTGAGCGATCAATGAAAGATCCGGCAGGCCCTGAGAGATGGAGAGCATGGGAAGAGATCCCGCGCGCAACCGAAAAGCAGTACGCAGCACGGGGCTCGTGGGCGCCCATCCTTGGCCCAGCAGATCGTCCTTGGCGCGGAACCTTACTGGAAGATAGTTGCCCGAATCAACACGGCAAGAGGCCAACCCTCGTCAACGGGACATCGCCAGGAGCAATTCGAGGCGCGGCAGCGCACTGCCACGCCTCGAGGGTCCAGAAAACGACGTCAGGCGTTACGCCACCGCCACGTTGAACGCCGCGTCCATGAGCGCCCGGGTGTAGGCCTCGCGGGGATGGTCGAAGACCTCCTCGGCGGGACCCTGCTCGACCACCCTGCCCTCGTTCATGACGACGATGTAGTCGGACAGCGCGCGCACCACGGCGAGATCGTGGCTGATGAAGAGATACGTAAGCGCGTGGCGGGCCTGGAGGTCGCGCAGGAGATCGACGACCCGGGCCTGGACGGAGCGGTCGAGGGCGGAGGTGGGCTCGTCCAGGAGCAGAAATCGCGGTTGGAGGATGAGCGCGCGGGCGACGGCGATGCGCTGGCGCTGCCCGCCGGAGAACTCGTGGGGGTAGCGATTGCGCATGGCGTCATCCAGGCCGACCTCGTGGAGTATCTGGCAGACGCGCTGCTCGCGCTCGCGCCGGCCGAGCTCCGGATAGTGGACCGACAGGCCCTCGGCGATGACCTCGCCCACGGTGAGTCGCGGCGACAGCGAGCCGTAGGGATCCTGGAATACCACCTGCATGCGCCGTCGCACCGGGCGCATGCCGTCGCGATCCAGCGCCTGTAGCGAAGCGTCCTCGAAAAGGATGTCGCCCTCGCTCTCCACCAGCCGCAGGATGGCGCGACCGAGGGTGGACTTGCCGGAGCCGGACTCGCCCACGACGCCCACGGTCTGGCCCTGGCGCAGGGTCAGGCTGATGCCACGGACGGCCTCGAAGTATTCGTCCCGCCGGAACAACCGCTGGCGGATGGGGAAACGCACGTGCACGTCCTCCGCGCGGAGCAGTACCGGTGCGGTGTCGGGGACCGGCGGCTTGTGCCCGCTCGGCTCGGCGTCGACGAGCATGCGGGTGTACTCGTGGCGTGGGTTCGCGAAGACGGCTTCGGCGTCGCCCGTCTCCACGATCTCGCCGTAGCGCATCACACATACGCGGTCGGCGAAGCGGCGAACGATGCCGAGATCGTGGGTAATGAACAGGATGGCCAGGCCCAAGCGCTGCTTGAGATCATTCAACAGCGCGAGGATCTGGGCCTGAATGGTGACGTCCAGGGCGGTTGTGGGCTCGTCGGCGATCAATAGCTCCGGGTCGCAGGCGAGCGCCATGGCGATCATCACGCGCTGGCGCTGTCCACCGGAGAGCTCGTGGGGGTAACTCCGGGCCCGCCGTTGCGGCTCGGGGATGCCCACGAGCTCCAGGAGCTCCTGGACCCGTTGCCGGGCGGGCTGGCCCTTGAGACCGCGATGCAGCCCGAGGGACTCCTCGATCTGGGCGCCCACCCTCTGAACCGGATTGAGCGAGGTCATGGGTTCCTGGAAGATCATCGCGATGCGGTTGCCGCGCACCGCACGCAGATGCTTGAGGGGAGCCTTAAGTAAGTCGTCGCCGTGATAGCGGATGGCTCCCTTGGGATGCCTCGCCATGTCCGGCAGCAGTCGCAGGATGGACTGCGAGGTGACCGACTTGCCGGAGCCGGACTCGCCCACCAGCGCGACGGTCTCACCGCGACGGATGTCGAAGCTCACCCCGCGCACCGCCTCCACCACACCGGTCGGCAGATGAAAATCCACGTGCAGATCGTCGACCTGCAGAAGGATATCGTCGCCTTTGTCATCCATGGCATGCCTCCGTCAGCGGGTTCGGGGGTCGAGGGCATCGCGTAGCCCGTCACCGAGGAAGTTCAGCGCGAACAGCGTGCTCGCGAGGAACAGGGATGGAAAGATGAGCATCCAGGGCGCGGTTTCCATCATGTTCCGCCCTTCGGAAACCAGCACGCCCCAGCTCGTCAGCGGCTCCTGCACACCCAGGCCGAGGAAGGAAAGGAAGCTCTCCAGCAGAATGACCTTGGGCACGGTGAGGGTGACGTAGACGATGACGGGGCCGACGCTGTTGGGAATGAGGTGGCGCGTGACGATCTTGCGGTTGCTCACCCCAAGGGCATGGGCGGCCTCGATGAACTCCCGGCGTTTCAGCGCGAGGGTCTGGCCGCGGACGATACGAGCCATATCGAGCCATTCCACCATCCCGATGCCGGCATAGATCAGGAAGATGCTGCGTCCGAAGACCACCATCAACAGGATGACCAGGAACATGAACGGCAACGAGTAGAGCACGTCGACGATGCGCATCATGACGTTGTCCACGCGGCCGCCGGCGTAGCCGGAAACCGCACCATACAGCACGCCGATGAACACGCTCACCAGCGTCGCCACCACGGCCACGGACAACGACACCCGCCCACCGTAGAGGGTACGCACCAGCAGGTCGCGGCCGTTCTGATCGGTCCCGAACCAGTGCCCGTTCTCGAGGCTGGGGGCGGCGGTGATATTGCTCCAGTCCACGTCGTCGAGGCCGTAGGGCAACAGGTACGGGCCTGCCATGCAGGCGAGCGTCATGACGATCAGGAACGTCAGGCTCGCCACCGCCGCGTGGTTGTGGGTAAGCCGGCGCCAGGCGTCGCGGGCGAGGCTGTCGCCGGATTCGGGCGGCGCATCGTATTCCGCCGGGGGGAGTGTCTGAGTATCAGTCGTCATAGCGAATCTGCGGGTCCAGCCAGCCGTAAACGAGGTCCACCAGGAGGTTCAGCACCATGATGAGCGCGCCGTAGAAAACCACCGTGCCCATCACCAGCGTGTAATCGCGGTTGAGCGCCCCCTGGACGAAATACCGGCCGATGCCGGGGATGCCGAAGATCTGCTCGATGACCACCGAGCCGGTGACCACCGCCGCGATGGCGGGGCCGAGATAGGAGACCACCGGCAGCAGCGACGGCCGCAGCGCGTGCTTGACGATCAGCCGTGTCTCCGCGAGGCCCTTGGCGCGCGCCGTGCGTATGAACTGGCTGCCGAGTACCTCGATCATGCTGCCGCGGGTCATGCGGGCGATATAGGCGATCTGCTGGAGGCCGAGGGCGATAACGGGGAGGATCAGATTCGGCCAGGCACCCTCGTTCCAGCCGGCCACCGGCAGCCAACCCAGCATGACCCCGAACACGAGTGCCAGCACCGGCGCGATGACGAAGTTGGGGATGGCGATACCCGTCATGGCAGTGGCCATCACGGCGTGATCTACCCAGCCGTTGCGGCGCACCGCCGCCAGACAACCGATGGGGATCCCCACCAGCAATGCGAGCCCTATGGCCCATAGGCCGAGCTCGAGACTTGCCGGCAGACCCTGGAGGATCAGCTCGGTAACGGTGAAGTCCTGATACTTGAACGACGGCCCCAGATCGCCGTGCAGCAGGTCCCAGAGGTAGTTCAGGTACTGCATCGGCAGGGGCTGGTCGAGGTTATAGGCGGCCCGCAGGTTCTGCTCGATCTCCTCGGGCAGGCGCCGTTCACCGTCGAACGGCCCGCCCGGGGCAACGCGCATGAGAAAGAACGAGATCGTGATGACGATCAGCAGCGTCGGGATGGCCTGCAGCAGCCGCCGCGCGGTATAGGCAAACATGGTCGTCTCCTCGAGAGCATCCACGGTGCCGGACGGCGGCGCCCGCCGTCCGGGGGCGCCATCGGCCTCAGCGCTCGATATCCACCCAGCGGGTGCGATGGATGTCCTCGATATTGTCCTGCCAGCCCGTGATCTTCGGGTTCACCAGGTTGCGGGAGACGTAGTAGTAGATCGGGATATTGGCGTGGTCGCCCAGCGCGATGGCCTCGGCCTTGCGCAGGATGCGGGCGCGCTTGTCCATGTCCTGCGTGTTGGCGGCCTTGTCCAGGCGCGTGTCGAAAGCCTCGTTGGAGTACCGGGCGTAGTTCTGCCCGACCCCGGTTCCGTAGAGATTGAGGAAATTGTGGGCGTCGTTGAAATCGCCGATCCAGCCGGCGCGCCCCACCTGGAAGTTGCCTTCCTGGAGATTCTTGTAGTGGACGGCGACCTCGGTGTTGAACATCTCCACCTGCACACCGAGCGCTTTCCACATGGCCGCCACGGCCACTGCGACCTTCTTGTGATCTTCCTGGGTGTTGTAGCGCAGCTCGAGCTTCAGCGGGTTGTCCGGTCCGTAGCCGGCCTCGCGCATCAGTTCCTTGGCGCGACGCATGCGCTCGTCCATGGGCATGTCCATGAACGACAGATGGGCCGCCTCGTAGTTGTTCACGCCCGGCGGGACAAAGCTGTAAGCGGGTTTCTGACCGGTGCCGAGAATCTTCTCCGCGACCACCTCACGCCGCACGGCGAGACTCAACGCCTTGCGGACCTTCGGGTCGGAGAGGGCGGCACCGTCCTGGGTGTTGAGCGCGTAGTAGTAAATGCCGAGATACGGCGCAACGTGCACCGCCTCGGGGAAATTCTCCTTGAGCCACTCGTACTTGGCGGAAGGGAACTCGCGGAGAATGTCCACCTCGCCGGCGCGGAAACGGTTGACGCCGGTGTTCTTGTCCTCGGTCGGATAGTAGATCACCTTGTCGATGGCGACGTTTCCGGCGTCATGGAAGTGCGGGTTCTTGCTGGCGCGCACCTCCGTCTGCGGCACCCATTCCTCGAGCTGGTAGGCGCCGTTGGAGACCATGTGCTCCGGCTGCGTCCAGTCGTCCCCGTATTGGGTGACCACGTGCTTGGGCAGCGGATAGGCGGTGTAGTGGGCGAGCTGGTCGAGGAAGTAGGGGGTCGGGCGTTCCAGGGTAACGCGCAGCGTGTGGTCGTCGACCGCCTCCAGCCCTAGGTCGTCAGCGGATGCCTCGCCCTGGTTGAACGCCTCGGCGTTCTCGATGGGGTAGAGAATGTAGGCGTACTTGGCGGCGGTGGCGGGCTTCAAGATGCGGGTGATGCCGAAGACGAAATCCTCGGCGGTGACCGGGTGGCCGTCGGACCACTTGGCGTCGGATCGCAGGTGGAACGTGTAGACCGTGCCGTCCTCGCTGATCTCCCAGCTCTCGGCGACTCCCGGTATGCGGGAGACATCGGCGGCCTCGGTAACCAGGCCCTCGAAGAGGTCGCCGACGATGTCGTTCTCCCAGGTGCCGGTGACCTTGTTCGGGTCCAGCGACCCCGGCTCACCCTGGGTGGCGATGCGGAGCGTCTTGGCGGAAGCGGTGGCGAGGGGAGCTGCGACGACGGCAGCGGCAAACACGGCGGCGACGGCCGCGCGCAACGGATTCCATCCCATGGGCCCGTACTCCTCACAAAGTTATTTTTTCTACGCACACGCCGGTTGGGCAGTATGCGACGTCCATTCAATCCACGCCCTTGTGGGGCGTGCCGGGAGATATCCGCCTCCCGATAGGGCACGAACAATATGAACGCGACGTCGCGGCCAGTGCAAGCATCCCGCCTAGCGCCCGGGATGCGGCAAACGGCTTGCCGGGTGCGGTATCCTCGGCGCGTCAGACACCCCAAGGGGAGGGATACACGACCATGCTGAAGGGATTCGTCGCCGGGGCCGTGCTCGCCGGCATCATCGGCTTCGCGCTCGGCTACAATCACGGCCGCGGCGCCCCGTGGCACGCCAACCCCTTCGCTGAATACACGCTCGGGGACCGATTCAGCGATGAGGCCAATCGCATGATCGACGATCTCCAGCGCGAGCTCGAGCAGGAGCGGCCATGATGCGCGAGGCACTGCGCGACCGTCAGGCCTGGCCCCTGCTCATCGCTCTGGCGCTCGGCGGGCTGCTGCTCTACCTGCTTCAGCCCATCCTGGCGCCGTTTCTCGTGGGCGCCCTGCTCGCCTACCTCGCCGACCCCATCGCCGACCGCCTGGAGGCGCGCAAGCTATCGCGCACGCTATCGGTAGTGATCGTGTTCGGGGCGATGCTGCTCATCGTGGTCGGCGCAGCACTGCTGATCGCGCCGCTTCTCGCGCATCAGGTGGACTATCTCGCCCAACGCCTGCCGCAGATCATCGACTGGGTGCAACGCACTGCTGTGCCATGGGTGGAGGCGAACCTGGGTCTGTCGGCGAGCCGCCTGGACACCGAAAGCCTGCGTCAGGCGATCGCCGAGCACTGGCAGTCGACGGGCACCGTCGCCGCCACCGTCGTGGCCGAGGCAACGCGTTCCGGGCTCGCATTCGTGGGTTGGATCACCAACCTCGCGCTCATCCCCGTGGTCGGCTTCTACCTGCTGCGCGACTGGGACGTGCTGGTAGCACGCATCCGCGAGCTCATCCCGCGCCAGCTCGAGGGCACCGTCAGCGCCCTGGCACTCGAGTGCGACGAGGTCGTGGCGGCGTTCCTGCGCGGCCAGCTCCTGGTGATGCTCGCCCTCGGGGTGATCTACGCCACCGGCCTGTGGCTGGTGGGCCTGAACCTCGCCGTGCTCATCGGCCTGCTCGCCGGGCTCGCCAACATCGTGCCCTATCTCGGCTTCATCGTGGGCATCAGCGCGGCGAGCATCGCCACCGTATTCCAGTTCGGCGACTTCTGGGTGCCGCTCGCCCTGGTCTGGGGGGTCTTCATGGTCGGCCAGACCCTGGAGGGTTTCGTGCTCACCCCCTGGCTCGTCGGCGACCGCATCGGCCTGCACCCGGTGGCCGTGATCTTCGCCATCCTCGCCGGCGGGCAGTTGTTCGGCTTCACCGGTGTCCTGATCGCGCTGCCGGCGGCGGCGGTGGTGATGGTGCTGTTGCGCCATGCCCACCAACGCTACCTGGGAAGCCGGCTGTATGGCCCGGAAAGCGCCGAGGAGCATCGATAGCACGTTTTTCCGACGGGATCTCGGCGCGGACCGGGCTCCCGGATTACTATGTTGTCCGCCGGTGCCGCCGGCTGCGTGTGATACCGAGACGAGAGGCCCATGAGCGAGAACATTCCCGAGCGCATCGCCAGTGAGCTGGGCGTGCAGCCGCGCCAGGTCGACGCGGCGGTGGCGCTGCTCGACGACGGCGCGACCGTGCCCTTCATCGCCCGCTACCGCAAGGAAGCCACCGGCGGCCTCGACGACACCCAGCTCCGGGCGCTGGAGCAGCGCCTGACCTATCTGCGCGAGCTCGATGATCGGCGCGCCACGGTGCTCGCCGCTATCGAGGACCAGGGCAAGCTCACCGCGGAGCTGCGCCAGGCGATCGCGGCGGCCGATACCAAGCAGCGCCTGGAGGATCTCTACCTCCCGTACAAGAAAAAGCGCCGCACCAAGGGCGAGATCGCAAAGGAAGCGGGGCTCGAGCCACTGGCCGACACGCTGCTCGACGACCCGACCCGGGATCCGGCCGACCTCGCCAATGACTATCTGAACCCCGACCAGGGCATCGCCGATACGGACGCGGCCCTCGAGGGCGCGCGCTACATCCTCGCCGAGCGCTTCGCCGAGGATCCCGAGCTCATCGCGGAGCTGCGCGACTTCGGCTGGCAGCACGGCGTGCTGGTCTCGGAGGTGAACGAAGAGCAGCGCGAGGAGGGCGCCAAGTTCTCGGACTACTTCGATCACCAGGAGCCGATCCGCAGCATCCCCTCGCACCGGGCGCTCGCATTGTTCCGCGGCCGGCGCGAACGGGTGCTGCGCCTGCGGCTCGCCATGCCCGACGAGCTCGACGCCGAGCGCACCGGACCGTCCCGGGGTGAGGGTATGATCGCCGCGCGCTTCGGCATCCGCGACCAGGGCCGCGCCGCGGATACCTGGCTCGCCTCGGTGGTGCGCTTCACCTGGCGGGTGAAGTTGCTCACGCGGCTGGAAACCGATCTGCTCGCCCGCTTGCGCGACGATGCCGAGGCCGAGGCCATTCGTGTCTTCGCCCGCAACCTGCACGACCTGCTGCTGGCCGCGCCCGCCGGCCCCAAGGCGGTCATGGGCATCGACCCGGGCCTTCGCACCGGCTGCAAGGTCGCCGTGGTGGATGCCACCGGCAAGCTGCTGGAAACGGCCACCATCTACCCCCACGCGCCGCAGAAGCAGTGGGACCGGTCGCTGGCCGAGCTCGCGGCGCTGGCCGGCCGGCACAGCGTGAGCCTCATCGCCATCGGTAACGGCACCGCCTCGCGCGAAACCGAGCGCCTGGGCGCGGAGCTCCGCCGCACTCACCCCGAGCTGGCGCTTACCACGGTGTTGGTCTCGGAAGCGGGGGCCTCGGTGTACTCCGCCTCCGAGACAGCGGCCACCGAGTTCCCGGATCTGGACGTCTCCCTGCGCGGTGCCGTGTCCATCGCCCGACGCCTGCAGGATCCCCTGGCGGAGCTGGTGAAAATCGACCCCAAGTCCATCGGCGTCGGCCAGTACCAGCACGACGTCAGCCAGGTGGAACTGGCGCGCACGCTGAACACCATCGTCGAGGACTGCGTCAACGCCGTGGGCGTCGACCTCAATACGGCCTCGGCGGCGCTGCTCGCCCGGGTGTCCGGGCTCACCAACTCCCTCGCCGAACGCGTCGTCGCCCACCGCGACCGCCACGGCGCGTTCCGCAACCGCAAAGCACTGCGGGAGGTCGCACGCTTCGGCGAGAAGACTTTCGAGCAGGCGGCGGGCTTTCTGCGCATCCGCGACGGTGACAATCCGCTGGATGCCTCGGCAGTGCATCCGGAGGCCTACCCGGTGGTCGAGCGCATTCTCGCCGAGACCGGGCGTGACGTACCCCAGATCATCGGCGACAGCGCCCTGCTGCGGAAGCTCGACGCCCGCAAATTCACCGACGAGCGCTTCGGCGTGCCCACGGTGACCGACATTCTCGGGGAGCTGGAGAAGCCCGGCCGCGACCCGCGCCCGGAGTTCCGCACGGCGAGCTTCCGCGAAGGCGTGGAGAAGCCCGAGGATCTGGAGCCCGGCATGGTCCTGGAGGGCACGGTGACCAACGTCACCAATTTCGGTGCGTTCGTGGACATCGGCGTCCATCAGGACGGTCTGGTGCACATCTCCGCGATGGCGAATCACTTCGTCAAGGATCCGCGTGAGGTCTGCCGCTCCGGCGACGTGGTCAAGGTGCGGGTCATCGACGTGGACCTGGCACGCAAGCGCATTGGCCTGTCCATGCGTCTCGACGACGAGCCCGGCGAGAAGACCGGCAAAGGCGGAAGCGGAAAACCCAAGGGCAAGCGGCCACAGCGGGAACGCGGTAGCGAGCAGAAGCCGCAGACGGCGATGGCCGCGGCGTTCCAGGACCTCAAGGGCAAGCGCTGAAGGGCTCACCCGCCGCGCCCCGGGTTGGTATCATGGCGGTCGTGGTTCGCTATGACCGCTTGCCATTGTCATGAGCCGTCCGGATCGACAAGACGAGCCGCGCCTGCCGCGGCGCCCGGTGGAACCGGATCTCGACGAGTGCTGCGGCACTGGTTGCGATCCGTGCGTGTTCGATCTCTACGAAGAGCGCCTGCAGCGCTGGCGCGCACGCTGTAACGAGATCCGGGCCGCCCACGGCCTGCCGCCGGAGGAAGAGCCGCCGTGCTGATCAAGCTCCTGGTGTTCGCCGCCGTGGTTGCAGGCGTCATCCTCTGGGTTTCGCCACAGGCGCGCGAACGCCTGCGCCCGCACCTGCCGCGGTTGCTGCTCATCGGTGGTATCGGCGCAGTCGCGTTGCTGGTCGTGACGGGACGGCTGTCGTGGATCGGCGCGGCGATCGCGGCGCTGATCCCCCTCGCCCGGCGCGCGCTGCCGCTGCTGCTCAATGCCGGCGGTCTCGCCAACCGGCTGTTTGCCTGGCGCGCCTCGACGACCGGCGCCGGAAACGCCGACGACGCCGCAGCGCCGGCGCGCGGCAGCATGACCCGCGCGGACGCACTCGCCATCCTCGGGCTGGAGGAAGGCGCCGATCGCGCCGCCATCCTCGCCGCCCACCGTCGGCTGATGCACCGCTGCCACCCCGACCGCGGCGGCTCCGACTACCTGGCCGCGCGCCTCAACGAGGCGCGTGACTGCCTCCTGGAAGGCTAGCCGGACCATAGCCTGTTAGACTGCATCGTCAGTTCCGTCCCAGGTTCCCGAGGATGTATCACCGCTTCTACGGTCTCGACCACGATCCATTCCGCCTGACGCCGAGCGCCGCTACGGTTTACCACCATCCGAGCTTCGAGCGCGCCCGGGCATATCTCGAATACGCCCTGATGCAGGCGGAGGGCTTCGTGGCCGTCACCGGACCGCCGGGCAGCGGCAAGACGACCCTGGCAGCAGACCTGATCGCCCACCTGCCGGCCGCCACGGACGTGGCCCACATCGTTACCTCGCGACTGGACGCCGACGATCTCCTGCGCATGGTGGCGGCGGCCTTCGACCTGACCCCGGCACACCGGGACAAGGCCTGTGTGCTGGAGACCCTGCACAAGGATCTGGCGCGGCGGGCGGCAGCGGACAGACGCAACCTGCTGGTGGTCGACGAGGCACAGGAGCTCTCCACCGAGGCCCTGGAGGAGTTGCGCCTTCTGACCAATCTCGCCACCGCCGACAAACCGCTCCTCCAGGTCGTGCTTCTCGGACAGCATTCACTGCGAGAACGCCTGCAACGCCCGGAGATGGAACGTCTCCATCAGCGTCTGATCGCGTGCTGCCGGCTGGAACCCCTTACCGAGGAGCAAACCCGTGCGTACGTGCACTATCGCCTGGATCAGGCCGGCTGGCAGGGCGACCCGGCGTTCACGGACCCCGTGCTGCGCCTGCTCCATGCCGCCTCCGGTGGCGTGCCCCGGCGCATCAACCTCCTCGCCGGCCGGCTACTGATGGACGCGTTCGCGGCGGCTCGCCACCGGGTGGGCGTCGCCGACCTGCGCGGCGTACTCGAGGAGATGCAGGAAGAAGCCCTGGAAACCGAGTGGCGGCCCCTGGTCGACGAGCTGGCCGCCGAAGAGGGGCGCCTGACCGGCACCGCCCCCGGCAAAGACGCCAACACGGCCACGAGTACCGCCGGACAGCCGACTGCATCGCCCCCCGCCGCGACCGAAACGAACGACACGCGAATGCCGGACATCGGCGTCGACCCCCTCGACCATGCCTGGCAACCGGAGGTGGAAAGCCTGCCCCCGCTCGACCAGCCCCACCGGGACAAAGGCGAGCCGCCGCGGGAACCGATCCTCACGGACGTCATCTCGCCCAGGGAAGCGCGGGACGGCAACCGTCGCCCGGGACACCAGCGTCCGGCCGAGCGCGACAACAGCCAGCGACACCACCACACCACGAGAGTGGTGGCAACGATGCTCGCCGTGGTCGCGCTGATCATCGTGGTCGCAGCGGCGACGCCGGTCTTCGACGGCCTTCAACAACGGCTCAACGGCTGGGTCGGCGCCCTTACCGGCACCGATATCATGCCCGAGTAACCCGCGGTGGGCTTCTCACGTCACTCGGGGCGCTGATAAAGGCCCACCAGCTCAGTCTGTGCCAGCACCAGGCCGGACATGGCACGCTCCAGTGACGCCCGGTTGAGCGGGGTATCCTCCACCGCCAGCGGCGCAGCGAGCGCATACAGGCGAAAGAAGTAGCGGTGCCGACCGATGGCGGGCAAGGGTGCCGCGTAGCCCACACCGTGAGCATCATTGATACCCTCGGCCGCTCCCTGCGGCAGCGCGGCGGCGGTCACGCCCTCCGGCAGCTCCCCCTCGCCCCCCGGCAGGTTATAGACCAGCCAATGCACGAACGCCTGTCGCGGCGCGGCCGGGTCCGGCGCATCCGGATCCTCCACGATCAGCGCCAGGCTCTGCGCCTCGGCGGGGACGCCGTGCCAGGCGAGTGGTGGTGAGACCTCGGCGCCATCACCCGTGTAGCGCATCGGAATCGAATCGTTATGATGAAAAGCGGGGGATTCCAGTTCGAACGTCATCGACCAGCCTCGTGGCAATCCACACGCGCCCAGTATTGCTGTCGCGCACGGACAGGCCAAGCCCGCGAAACGCTCGGGCGCCGTGCCCCATCGTCGTCAAGGAGTCGCCATGGTCGCCGCTGTTCTCGCCCTGCTCGTCTGTCAGCTCGCCGGCGAAATCCTCACCCGAGGGCTGGATCTGCCGCTACCGGGGCCGGTGCTCGGCATGCTGCTGCTCGCCACCGCGCTCGCTCTGCGCGGCGGCGTCCCGGAGGACATCGCCCGGGTCGCCCGCGGTCTGCTCGACAACCTCTCGCTGCTGTTCATTCCGGCAGGCGTGGGCGTAATCGCCCACCTCTCCCGGCTCGCCGACGCCTGGCTCGGTCTCGCGGTCACGGTGCTCGTGAGCACGGCGATCACCCTGGTCGTCTCGGCGGCGACCCTGCGCTGGCTGATGCGCGTAACCGGCGCCGCCGAGGAGTGAGGCGATGGAGGCCATCACCCGCATCTGGGTCTATCTCGCCCAGCAACCCCTGCTCTGGCTCACGGTCACCGTGGGCGTCTACGTGGCCGCACAATGGCTTTTCCGCCGCAGCGGTGACTGGCCGCTCGCCAACCCGGTGCTCGTCAGCGTGATCGTGCTCGTGGGCGTGCTCATGATCACGGACACCGACTACGCCACCTATTTCGACGGCGCACAGTTCGTCCATTTCCTGCTGGGGCCCGCAACGGTCGCGCTGGCAGTGCCGCTCTACGGTCAGGGCGAACGCCTGCGCCGGCTATGGCTGCCGATTGGCATCGCGCTGCTGGTGGGCTCGGTGACGGCGATTGTGTCGGCAGCGGCCGTGGGCTACCTGGTGGGCCTCGACCCCGAGACACTGTACTCCCTGCTACCGAAATCCGTGACCACACCCATCGCCATGGGCATCGCCGAGCAGATCGGCGGACTGCCGTCGCTGACGGCGGTTCTGGTCATTCTCACCGGCATCACCGGTGCGGTGGCGGGCATACCCATGCTCAGGCTGCTCGGATTCCGCGATCCCGTCGCCAAGGGCTTCGCGGTGGGTGTCGCCGCGCACGGACTCGGCACGGCACGTGCCTTTCAGCACAGCGAGGCCGCGGGCGCGTTCTCCGGGCTCGCCATGGGGCTGAACGGCGCATTGACCGCCCTGCTGGTGCCTGTGCTGGTGTGGCTACTGAACTGAGGCCGCTCGCGATGGTCGGAAGGGGTGTCTGTCAACACGGAGTCACGCCATGCATGCACGGATCGCCGCCGGCCTCTGCGCCGGCCTGAGCGTCGCCACGGCCAGCGCCGCACCGGTGGACACGAAAACCCTGACCCTCTACCAGGGTGGAGCCGCTCTGGTCACCGCCGAAACCAGCGCTATGCTGGAGCCGGGCGTCAGCAGGTACGCCCTCGAGGCACTGCCTCAGCGGATGCGCTTCGAAAGCCTGGACGTCACCAGCGGCGACGGCGCCCGCGTCACCACCCTGCACAGGCAGCCGCCGACGGACGTTCTCGCGCGCCGGGTCGGGAAGACGGTATTGCTCGTCGATGACGAAGGCGGCGAACGCCGCGGACGGCTGATACAGCTCCGCGGCGACGGCCGGGCCGTGGTCTCCGTGGACGACCGCCTGGAGGTCATCGCGCCGGGAGACCCGTGGCGGCTGGTGCTGCCCGCCGACGCCGAGCCCGCCAGGGAAGGTATCGCCGCGACCATCGATGCAGACTCCGCCGGCGAGACACCACTGGCGATCACTTATCTCACCGACGGCCTCGACTGGCAGGCGGACTACACCCTGCGCGTAGGCGAAGACGGCGCCAGGCTCGCTGGCATGGCCACCCTCCACAACGACACCGGCGCCGGTTTCGATCCCGCGGCACTGCTGCTGGTTGCCGGCGACGTCAATGACGCCGGTGGCGGCGGGCGCCCTGTGGCCCGGGAGCTCACCATGGCCGCGAGCGCCGATTCGGCCCCCAAGCGCGAGACCGCCGGCGACTGGCATGCCTACCGCCTCGACGGCGAACATGCCCTTGCCGAGGGCGAGCAGCTGCGTCTACCACTGATGTCGCCCCAGCAGGTGGATACCGAACGGCGCTATGAGACGGTGGCCAACGCCAATGGCTGGATGGGGCGCGAGCCGCAGCCGGCACCGGTGACGGTCCGCCTCGAGGTCGCGCCGGACGGTGAGCGCCGGCCGCTGCCGGCAGGCACCGTGCGCGTCATCGACACCACCCGCAACCCCGCGTTCTTCCAGGGCAGCGATCGCATCGGCCACACGCCGGCCGGCAAGGGCTTCGACCTCACGCTCGGACGCGCGTTCGACGTGCGTGCCGAGCGCAAGCAGACCGCCTTCGAACGGCTCGGCAGCGACAGCCACGAGACCGCCTGGGAGGTCCGTCTGACCAACGCCGGCGCGGACGCGGTGACGGTGGACGTCGTCGAACGCATCGCCGGTGACTGGAAGCTGCTGGAAGCGAGCGTCTCGCCCGCCGAGCGCGACGCCCGGCACCTGCGCTGGGCCGTGGAAGTACCTGCCGAGGGCGAGACCACCCTGCGTTACCGCGTGCGCATCAACCGCTGAGCGACATGCCCCGCCCCCGCTCACTGCGCGGGGGCGGGTATACCCGGCGCAGTCGTCCCACGGCACGCATCACGGCGATTCCGGCTCGCGGTCATCCCGGCACTGACCGTTCAACGCCTCCTCGATGGTGCGTTGGTAGCTGCCGGGCAGTCGTTGTACTTCTTCCATCCAGCCAAGCCGGCCCGGCGCGACCAGGTTGTAATACTGCCAGACCACCTCGCCGGCGGCATCGAGCTCGAACGCACGCCCGGCCCTCGCCTCGGTGACCAGCAGATTACCGTTCGGCAGCCACTGATGCTTGCCCATGATGTCGGTGAAGAACGGCTGTCGCTCACTGCCCTGGAAACGGACTTCCGGGCGCTCATCGTCGGCCGACACGATGACTATCCGGCTTTGCGGCGCATCCGCGCCGGGCGAGAGATTGTTATTGTCGAACACCGAGATCGTGTCCCCGTCGATGAAGTCCGGATCGTGCTGTCTCACGAACCGGCCGATGCTCAGGTACTTGACGGCCAGATCGTCCTCGCTGAACACGAGTATCGCATTGATGTTCCGTAGCGAGATCACGACGTCGCCCGGAGCGAATGTCCCCGGCGCCATGTCCGCCGGAAACGTCTCTGCGTCATTCATGTGCAGAGTATCCCCGGTGACAGCCGAGGAGAGGTTGTCCGTCGTGCTCAGGTACAGGAGGCCACCGAGGCCATTCACCTGCAGGAGCTCCGGTATGGAGATTTCCTTCAACAGGTCGCCTTCGGGAGAAACCTTCAGGAGCGTGAATTCGAGAAACGGCGGTTCGTGATTGGGAAACCGGGGATCGCGCTCGGTGTGCGGTACCTTGCCGGGCACCCACAGGTTGCCGTCGGCGTCCACGTCGATGGAGTGATGCGTGCGGTAAGGCAGGCGCCAGACCACGTTGCCGCAGATATCCAGGCGCACGAGCCCTTTGTCGAGGTAATTGAACACCAGATCGCCATTCGCCATGATTTCCGCGCCGTGGATATTGGTGCCAGGCGGTGACTTGGGAATCTCGGATTCCGTCAGGTGTTCGGGATCGGGCCAGATATCGAACCAGTCCACGTCCCATGCGTGCACGACGGTCCCGTCCATGGCGACGATCTCCACCGACAGGCGATCGCTGTCCGCGATGGAGGTAACCAGATTCACGCCGTCGTAGGCCTTGGTGCGGTGATAAACATCCACGCGCTCCGCCTGTGATGTCTGCCGGTAATACCAGGCAAGCGTGTCGCCCCGTGACAAGGCGACAAGCTGGAGAATGCCGTCACGGACCTGGGGGTAAGGGGCGAGTTGGAATCGGCCGGCGAGCATACCGTAAGCGAGCGCCAGCAGCACGGCGGAGAGAACGAAGGATCTGAGCGCCATGCGCGCCGGGTCGAAGAACGATCGCCCACCGCCACTACCCGAGCCTCCCCGTGGTGGCCCGCAACGCGAGCGGTCCCGACATCCGGTCATCGCCGGTCTCCACTGCGACGCTCCAGTTCGGCATGCACGGCGTAGGCCCGCTCCAGGCGCCACGGCTCGCAGGACTGCGTGCCGGAGCCATCCGCTCCCCGGTGCCGGATTCGCGGTGCCTTCGCCACCAGGCCGGCGACATCATTCACGCCGCAAAGCCCGGCGACCCGCTCCAGTGTCTCGACGGGCCTGCGGCACAGGGCATCGTGGGAGACGAAGCAGACCGGGTGCTGCTCGGCGGACTCGATCAGCGACGCGTAGGCAGCGACCCAGTAGTCGACCCAGAATGCCAGCGTCGTCGGGTCCCGTGCGTCGGTCGTGTCGAGCCAGCCGCCGAAATCCACCGGTCGCAGGTTCGCACCGAAGTCATAGTGGCCGATGGCGTCCATGTACGTCCGCACGAAGGGGTCGCGGCGATGTAGCTCGAGGAAATTGAGGTGCTGCCTGAGTAGCGAACCGGCATGAGCGAGAGGATCGCGATAGGCGACCAGAATCGTCGCGTGCGCGAAACTTCGCCGCAGCAGCCCGATTCGGGCAATGTTGAGATTGTTCTTGGAGACGTAGCGCCATGGCCGACCACTGTCGGCCATGCGGTTGAGCGCGATGATCTTTTTCAGGTGGCTGGCGAACGCCTGCTGGAACTCCGGCTTCGTGAGCTCCATCCATGGCCTTATGCGATCGGCGTCGTAGTGTTCCGGCCAGTAAGAGCGCCAGATCACCTCCTCGAGCGCTTCGGGCGTGTCAGCATCGATGAGCATGCCATCGCGGTGAGCCCGTTCCTGGGGGCATCCGGGTTGGCGGAATGGTGTCGACACCCGGTCCCAGAGCATGGGTATCCATACGAACGGCATGTTGCGGTACGTATGCGCGGCGAACTCGTCGAGCCCCGCCAGCAGTTCCAGCAGCAGCGTCGTTCCCGCCCTGGGTAACGCGGTGATAAAGACCGGCGTCCGGTCATCGATATCGGCCAGGCAGCGATGGAAGATGCGATCCTCGATCTCGGCGACAGCCTGCTGGAGCGGCTCCATGCGGAATGCGATGCGATGAAGGGCCCGATCGAACGCGCTGTAGCGACTCGCGAAAGTCACGACGCGCCCTTCCGCTGGATCGCCAGTGCCGCCAGCGCCGCGCCGGAAACCGCCAGCACGAACCACCAGGACGCCGCCACGTCGAGCACTTCGCTCAGCCGCAGCAGGCCCAGTCTATCCAGTGCCCAAACGACCGACAGGGGCAGCACCAGCGCGCCGAACCCCGCCGTCGCCAGCGTTGCGAACAACCCCAACAGCAGTTTGGCGTAGCCACGCAGAACGCGCTCCTTGACTTCGTCGCTCAACGATGGGTCGCTGAGCACGCGATACGCCGAGCGACTGCAGGTCAGTGCATCCTGGGCGCAGGCGACGACGCCAAAGGCCCGCATCAGGGCGAGGCAGCCGGCGACCAGGAGCACGGCACCGGCGACCGCGTTCATGGCGACGGCCGCCTACCCGGCAGACGCCCACGCTGGCGAGCGTTCGCGCGGACACGCAGCAGCCGCCGCAGTGGAAACCAGACGAAACCGGCGATCGCCACCACGATGGTCGCCAGCAGCGCCACGAGTGCACCCAGCGCGGAGAGCCCGGTTCCGGGTCCAATGTAGGCAAGAGCCGGTGACGTTGACAGCATCGCGGCAGGCGCGATGGCCAGCACCAGGCGGGCCGCCGATGTGCTCCGGGCCGGGGAGCCGTGCGCAACGCTTCTGTGCTCCCGGGCCAATCGATTCCGGCGTACCATCGGCGCCTCCCGTCTCGTTTGTCGCAAACGTTGTGAACTGGCGGTCAAGAGCAGGGCAGCACCACACGCATGCAGGAGCCATGAGTGCTGGTGGCCTGCTTGCCGTCACAGATCGTCATCCCCTATGGAACAAGCATGGTTGCGCCGAAGCGGAAGGCCTAGGAGTTCCTTGCACGAGGGTTGGACTATCTTGCGCTGCACCGAGCGCGCCGGCCATCGTTCGCGGGTCACCGCCGAGAATGCTCCGCAGGGATGGAAGGGAATTCGAAAAGCGTGGCCTTCGCTATCCCTGCGGATCGGCTGGCCACCAGGGCAAGGCGCGACGACGAATCGTGGCGGGTCTTACGGTCGGGCGGCGCAACGCGGCGCTGGCGAGACCGGGGCACTCCCCTCGGTCGCACCATGACGCGCCGCGATACGACGGGCCGGTGTTCCGGGCGCGACGATATCGCGGCGCACGACCGCGTGCGTTCTACAGCGCCTGAATGGCCTGTTCGATAGGCGTGTCACCGGCGAGCAGGCCCACCTCCCGATGCACCGTATTGCGTGCCGGAACGATCGCGGCAAGCGCCGCGGCCACATCGGCACGGGGAATCTCGCCGTAGCCCGGCTCGGCGATCCCGGGACCGCACTCGAAGGCATGCACGCGGTAACTCGCCGGCTCGTTGTTCAGGCGGCCGGGCCGGACCACGGTCCAGTCGAGGGAGGTGGCCATGAGATAATCGTCGGCGATTCGCTTGGCGTCGAGGTAATGACGCAGCTTCTCCGGCGCCTGCTCCGGGGTACGGGTACGCAGTGCGCTCACCATCACGAAACGCTTCACCCCCGCCGCGGCTGCGGCGTCGATCAGGGCGATGGCGCCGTCGCGATCCACGGCGAGGGTCTTGTCGCGACCGGTATGCGGCCCGGATCCGGCCGTAAAGACCACCGCATCGACACCGTCGAGCGCCGCTTGCGCGTCACCTTCCAGATCCGCTACCACGGTCTCGGCGCCGAGCGCCTGCAGGGCCGACGCCTGCGCGGAATCGCGGATCATGGCCCGTGCATGAAGCCGCGCGCTCTCACCGACGAGCCGCACCAGCTCTCGGCCGATCTTACCGTTGGCGCCTGCGATCAGGATGTTCATGAGGCCCCCTTTTCGAGCGTGAGATCCACTTCCACCGTGACCTCCCGGCCGACGGTGTCACCGTCCTCCCATTCGCCCTGACCCACGCCGTAGCGCGTGCGGTCGATCGCCACCCGGCCCTCCATGGTTGCCGTCCCGCCGTCGATCCGCCAGTCGAACGGAAGCACCACCTCGTGGGTGCTGCCGCGAATGGTGAGCTCTCCCACCGCCTCATAGGCGAACTCGCCGCCGTCCACGGCGCGAATCTCCCGGGTGACGAAACTGGCCTCGGGATAACGCTCGAAGTAGAACCACTCCTGCGCCGGGAGCTGTTCGTCACGGTCGCTGCTGCCGGTGGTAATGCTGGTGACGTCGATGGAAACATCGAAGCCACTGCCACCGAGGTCATCGGGCGAAAAACGCATGGTGGCGTCGAAGTCACGGAAGCGGCCGTCGAACTCGCCACCCTGCTGGGTCGCGGTGAATCCTAGCCGGCTCTCCTCGTGCCGGATCTGCCAGTCGGTGGCCGCTACAGCCGGCATGGCGACCAGCGCGAGCAGTGGCAGGGCAATCAGTCGCTGCATGAATACCTCTACGAAGATTCGTGACCACGACGAGCGCCCGGGAGCATACGCCGGAGGACATCGTCGCGCAGGATGACATGATGGCGCAGCGCCGCAGCCACGTGCACCGCGAGCACGGCAAGCAACACCCAGCCGAGCACCTGGTGCACGAGCGTGGCGCTTTCCTTGAGGGACTCGCTCTCGGCGATCATGTTGGGAATGGAGAACCAGCCGAATACCGAGAGCGGGAAATTCGCGGCGGAGTTGATGACGTATCCGGCCACGGGCAAGGCGACGAGCAGCGCGTAGAGCAGAACGTGACTCGCGTGCGCCGCCCCCCGCTCCCAGCGAGGCGTGTCCGCCGGCAGCCGCGGCGTGGGATTGGCGAGCCGCCAGGCGAGACGCAGGATCACGAGCGCGAATATGGTGAGACCGAAGGACTTGTGCCAGCTATAGTAGTCGAGCTTGGCCGGCCCCAGCGGCAACCCCACCATGTACCAGCCCAGTGGAAACATACCGACAACGAGCACAGCCATGCCCCAGTGCAGGAGCTGTGCGATGCCACCCCAACGGTCATTGGAGTTGCGTAATCTCATGCGTGCTTCTCCGCTCGACGGGCGTCCCGCGCCATTAGATGCGGCTGATCGCGAATGGTTCAAGTCCGTACGATATCGCCGCCGGCATGCCGGTCACTTCAGCCCACGGGCGCGGCGGATCGTGTCGTAGGCAGCCTGGATCTCCTGGGTACGCTCCTTGGCGACATCGATCATCTCCTCGGGCAACCCCTTGGAGACGAGCTTGTCCGGGTGGTGCTCGCTCATGAGCTTGCGGTAGGCGCGCTTGATCTCGGCGTCGCTGGCGTCCGGGCTCACCCCGAGCTCGCGATAGGCTTCGGGTAGCGGGTCCCGACCGGCCTCACTGGCGTGGCTACGCCCGTAACCACCGGATAGGAACGCCACCAGGCGCTCGAAATCCGCCTCGGAGACGCCGAAGTGGGCGGCGATACGGCGCAGAACCTCACGCTCGGCGTCGCCCAGGGCACCGTCGGCCATCGCCGCCTGAATCTGGATTTCGAGAAAGATGCGCACCAGGTTGATGCGCCCGTGGCAGGTGCGGCGGAATTCGTCCAGCGCGGCGTCCAGATCGAAATCCGCCGACTTGCCCTGGTTGAAGTACTCGATGGCCTGACGACGCTGCTCGGCGGTGAGGCGCATCCGCGCCATGACCTGCTCGGCAGCGGCGATTTCCGCCTGGGAGACGCGCCCATCGGCCTTGCACAGGTGCCCCATGACGGTGAACGTGGTGCGGAAGAACGCCGCCCGTGGATCGCCACCGCCGCCACCGGCGGCGAACCGTGTGCGCGCCAGCCCCTTGTCGAACCAGTGCCCCAGCGCCAGCCCCACCAGCGCCCCGAGGATACCCCCGGCCATGTAGCCGAGGACGAGACCGATGATCTTGCCGATCCAGTTCATGCGATTGACGTTCGTCGTGCGTGGAACGGCAGAAGATGGGGGGTGGGCGGCGGGGCGTCAAGCGCGGCGGGTCAACAGTTGAAAGTGCAAAGTTTACTAACCTTGCAGGAAATATTGTCAGGTCTCAGTGGCCGTGTGCGCCGCTGTGGCAAGGCGCGAGGAGCGTGGTG
>NZ_JBNAZM010000065.1:0-21983 GCF_051195215.1 Arhodomonas sp. AD133
CCTCAGCGGGCACTCGGTCACCTCACCCCGGTCCAGAACCTCAAGGACTGGTACGCACAACACCCAGAGTTGTTCCGTAAACAGGTATACGACCAATCAGGTCGTGACAATTAGGCAAAGACGAAGCCACCGGGTTTAGCCAGGAGGTTGCACGCAATCCCTTGGCGAATTGTGCGACTCGCCGGCGGGCCGGGTCTGCGTGCAAGCTCCGGGTTGGAATTCCTGGCTCCTGTTCCGTTTCGGGTTGAACGAGAATCTCCCGGTGCCACGGATTCTCTGCGGTAGACGCGCTCAGGGCGTGGCCCAGAGATGGCTTGCCGGAACCGCTCGGTCGGCGTGTGTGTGGCATATGAGAATGCGCCACTGCTGAAAAACCTCGGGGGGCGGTACTCACGGAGGAAAGCTGACCTGACGCAATACCGTCCTTCCTAGGGGGAGCGACCGCAGCCGCCATCGTGTGGCGCGGGTGGAGCGCGGCGCAACCGGCTTTTTCCGTGTCCGGCGCCCATTCCTCCACTCTCCCCCGCGCGCCGAGCGTCGTTTCCATCCGCTCTCCATGTGCTTGAATCAGGTCTTCAGGAGCCCGGTCATTGACTACCAATCATTGGTTTGAGGGGAGCGGCGAAGCATGGCTTGGAAGGGAAAAGCGGCGCACGTACCCGGTGATGACGCGCTTAGGCACTTTCTGGTCTGCGCGCAGACGTTGAGCTTCACGCGGGCAGCCGAGCGGCTGAGGATTTCCCAGCCGGCGCTCAGCCAGAAAATCGCGAAGCTGGAGACCTCTGTAAACGCCCAACTGTTCGAACGTACCACTCGAGGCCTGAAGCTCACGCGTGCCGGCAAACGCCTGCGCGATGAGCTTGCCGAGCCGTTCGCGCGCATTGATCAGGTGCTCGCGTCATTTCTCGATGCAGCCGGTGTCAGACAGGACGAGATAAGCATGGCATCGGTGCATACGCTGTATTCCTACCTGCTGCCTCACCTGTTGCAGGCGTTCTCGGCTGAACACCCGGACGTGAGTTTTCAGATGAGGGCGGGCAGCAGCCAGGAGGTGGTGAAGCTCGTCACCGACGGCAGTGTCGACTTCGGGATTCTCTACGGCAATCTTCTTACCGACGAGCGGGTCGATACCGAGCACCTGTACACGGAACGCATCGTCGCCGCGTTCTCCGAGGATATTCCCCAGGCCAGCAGTCTGCTCAACCACCGAATCCTGCCTGTCGAGACCCCGCTACTGCTATTCCCTCGTGCTTTCGCGCTGCGACGCTTGGTAGACCGTGCCTTCCGGGGTGAGGTGCTGAATATCCGTGCAGAGATCGACACGCTGGATGCGATGCTGAGTGCGGCAACGCTTGGCCTGGGTGTCTGCATGGTGCCCGAGTGCGTTCCCGTGGCGTCCCGCTTTCCGAATATGCGCACGGTCTCTCTCGCCAATCCGCCTTTGCGGCGCGAGGTCGTGCTGGTCCGGCGCCCGCGATTCCCGCCTAGGCCGTTGTTGGCGAGCTTCCTGCACGCCATTCGTGACGCGGCGACCCGTCTGGATACGCCGTAGACGGACATAAGAGCGGCTTATTTCCGCCATTGGTTCATTGTCCTTCTGAGCGTTACGGCGCCCGCCTACAGTGATCCGTGCTTACACAAAAAAAGATCGACAGGAGGAGAGAGCATGAGATCACTACGTGGTGCAATAGGCATGCTGATGCTGGCCATCGTGGCCGGCCCAGCGGTTGCGAAGGACTATATTCTCGCCACCGCGTCGACCACCGGCACGTTTTATCCGGTCGGGGTCGGAATTTCCCGCATCGTGACGGAATCTCTGGAGGACGCTGGAATCCGCCTTCAGGCGGTCAGCTCTGCCGGGTCAGCGGAGAACGTCCGCCTTCTGAAAAAGGGCGAGGCGGATTTCGCGTTCATCAATGGCTTCTTCGCGGCACAGGCGTATAGCGGCAAAGGGCGTTACGAACAACGTCCGGCGAAGCACCTGCGTGCCGTCGCGTCTCTGTGGCAGACGGTCGAGCACTTCATCGTCCGCCACGATCAGGTGCAGCAACGCACGCTGACGGACCTGGCCAGTCTCGACGGTCGATTCTCGATCAGCCAGCGCAATAGCGGATCGGCAGGCACCGGGCTCGCCATTCTCGATGCGCTGGAGCTCGAGCGCGGGAATGACATTCACCTCGAATGGCTTTCCTACCGTCAGTCCGTGCAAGCGATGCGCAACGGCCGACTCGCCGGAGCGAACACGCCAGGGGGCGTGCCGGTAGCAGCGGTCACGGAGGCTTTGGCCACCATGGGGCCCGAGGCGGTCTCGATACTTCGTATCAGCGATGATCAGTTGCGCGCCATCGACACCGCATACCCGGGTGTGTGGAGTCGGTTCGTAATCCCGGCGGGCACTTATCCCGGCGTCGACGAGCCGGTCCAGTCAGCCGGTGTTGGGACCGTTCTCATGGCGAATCGCGATGTGCCTGACAGGGTCGTCCGACAGGTTCTGGGCGTCATTTTCGATCGCCTCGGAGCCGTGCATGAAGTTCACCCGGCTGCGAAGGAAGTCACGCTTGAAACCGCTCTCGATGGCATTGGAACGCCTCTGCATCCGGGGGCAGAGGCATTCTATCGGACGCGGAAGCTGACGTTGCCCAGGCGGCTTCTCAGCGCCGACGCGCAACCGTAGCTCCTTGCGTGAGGACGAATAGATGAGTGACTCCCACGCAACGCCGGGTGTTGCGCGTGCCCCATGGCTGAGCGTCATGGCGACCGCGGCTGCGGTCGCCCTGGCCGCCTTCGAGTTCTACGCAACGTCCATTGCCTACGTGAGCCAGCTCCACTTCAACGCGGTGCACGTGTCGCTTCTGCTCGCAATCGGGTTTCTCATGGTACCGCCGGGTGGCCGTGCCGGCATCGGGGTCACTTTCGCGAGCGTTGCCCTGATGATCGGACTGTACGTCGTCAAATTCGAAGAGGCGCTGTACGCCCGTGGCAGTGTGATGTCCGTTGGAGACATGGTGGCCGCTTCGACCGCCATAGCACTGGTTCTCTTCTCTACATGGCGCGCGGCCGGCGCGACCATACCCATTCTCGCCATCGTGCTCATCGGGTACGTGCTCGGTTTGGGGGCGTTGTTACCCGGGGAGTTCGGTTTTCGGGGAGTGAGCACCGAAACGTTCCTTTACCGGATGTTCTGGCAGGGCGAAGGCCTGTTCGGGCTTCTGACCACGATTTCCGCGAGCTACGTGTACCTGTTCGTCCTGCTCGGCGCCCTCCTGGTGGTCTCCGGTGCCACGGATTTTCTGCTGCAGGCCGCTCAGCGCGTTGCCTCCAGACTGCCCGGCGGAACCGCCCAGGCGGCCGTGGTGGGGAGTGCGCTGATGGGGTCGGTGTCAGGAAGCGCCATTGCCAATACCACGGCCAGCGGAACGGTCACCATCCCGATGATGAAACGTTCGGGCTATTCGGCGCCTTTCGCGGCCGGAGTCGAGGCGAGTGCCTCAACCATCGGCCAGCTAATGCCCCCGGTGATGGGCGCCGGCGCGTTCGTGATGGCCCAGTGGACCGGAACGCCGTATGCGGAAGTGATTGCGCTGGCCGCGATACCGGCGCTGCTTTTCATGTATTCACTCTCGCTGGGCATAGCGTTGCATGCGCGCCGGCATTGTCTCCGGCCCTCGGTTGACCTGTCGCCGATCGATTGGCGTCTCGGCGTGCCATTCGCAGCGGGCGTCTCCACGCTGGTCAGCCTCCTCGTGATCGGCTTCACCGCCACGTACGCCTGCGTGCTGGCCTGTGGCGCAACGATCATCGGTAGCTGGTTCGGTAAACGGCCTTTGGGGCCGCGTCGGTTGGTGACGGCTGCGACGGAGGCGGCCAGGGGCGCCATGGCGGCAGGCCTTGTTCTGGTATGTGCCAACCTGGTCGTGGGCTGCCTCAATCTCTCCACGAAAGGTGTCGTGCTGGCCGGAACGCTCGTCTCCGTCGGCTCGCACCACGTCTTTCTTCTGGTGGTGGTCGTCGTCGTGGTCTCGCTGGTGCTGGGAATGGGCCTGCCGGTGGTGGCGAGCTACGTCATGGTCGCCGTGGTGGCCGGGCCGGCATTCGCGGAGTTGGGTGTTCCGCTTCTCGCCGCGCATCTGATGATCTTCTGGTACAGCCAGGACGCGAACGTAACCCCGCCCGTGGCGTTGACTGCCTTTGTCGCGGCCGGATTGGCCGGGTGCCGCCCCATGCCGGCGGGGCTCGAAGCCTGGCGTTTGTCCAAGGGACTGTACCTCATTCCTTTGCTGTTCCTGGACGGTGACCTGCTGCTCGCCAATGGCTGGCCGGCGGCGGGCGAAGCGGCGGCCCACGGACTGGTTGGCCTGACCGCATTGGGTGTCGCAATCCATGGATACGCGGCTATGCCGGTAGCGTGGCCGTGGCGGGTCGTGTTGGCCCTGCTGGCTTTCATGTCCGTGGCGGCGCCCGATGACTACCAGCGAGGGGCGAGTGCGGTGCTTGTCCTGATCATGATCCCGATGTTCACGAAACTGCCCGGCGCGGAAACCGGGCGGTGGTTTGGAGTGCGTCAAGGAGTCACGAAATGACGACCAATCAGAACGCGAAATTCTCGTCTGCCGATTTCGACAAGACGCCACCGGCGCTCATTCCCCGCGTGCCGGATCGCCTGGTGCACAGGAACGTGCTCGCGACGAACCGGGACGGTTACTCGGAGGAACGGCGCCACCCGGTTTCGATCGTCGACCTTCCGACACGAACCATCAGCATGACCATCGGCGGGCTTGCCCCGGGCGGCAAGACGAACATGCACCGACATACCTACGAAACCGTGCTGTACGTCCTCAAAGGCCGTGGATACAGCATTATCGAAGACCAGAAAATCGAGTGGGAGGAGGGCGATGCCGTATACGTGCCGGTATGGGCCTGGCATCAGCACTGCAACGCCGATGCCCAGGCAGAAGCGACTTACGTGGCATGCGAAAATGCACCACTGTTGCAGAATCTAGGCGAGATGGCGCTTAGAGAGGAAAGCTGACCAGACGCTACACGCCACACGCGATGGATGGGCGTTGTCAAGCGCAACCCACCATATGGGCTTCCGTAGCCGTTGGTGTTCCGGTGAGCGGCCGACGCTTTCGGCCGCTCCCGCTCCACGGCGGATTTCGTCGCGGTTCACAGGTACCAACCTTTCGACAAGTATTGCCCTGTCTCAGTGTTCGTCAGCGCCTCTGTTCGCTTCGACACGCCTTGTCGGCACGCCGCCACAATAGGCTTGCGGCACCCCGAGTCGGTGACCTCGACGGTCAGGGCGCGAGAAGCGATGTGTAGCAAGGTGGACATGAGTGACGAGCAACGCCGTCCACAGGCGCGCTGACGAACGCCCGAAGGGCGCCGTTGTGCGGCTCGTCGGTGGCGTTGCGCTCGCTTGACGTGATCCTTGCCACGCCGGCGCTCCCGCGCCTTGCCGGGGCATCGCACACTCGCCGCAGAGACCTGGCAATACTGTCGAAAAGGTTAGTAGGTATCGATATCCCTCTAGAAACGAGTCAGGAAGAGCGACACGTCGGGGACATAGGTGATCACCGCAAGCAGCGCTAACATGCCCATGAAATATGGAATAATCGCCGCAGATAGCTTCAGGATCTTGACTCCGGATACGGAAGAGGCCACAAATAGGTTGACCCCAAGCGGTGGTGTGCAGAACCCGATTGCGAGATTGACCGTCATGATGACGCCAAAGTGAACAGGGTCAACGCCTACTGCCGTAGCCACCGGCAGCAATAGCGGTGTCAAAATGATGATCGATGCAACCGTCTCCATGAACATGCCTATGACAATAAGAAGGAGATTGATAAACAGCAGGACCACGAGAGGGTTGCTGGATATCCCCGATATGGCTGCAGCGAGATCATTAGGTACCTGAGCGATTGTGAGAAGACGGCCAAATCCTCCTGCCATCACCACAAGAATAAGGATCTGGCCGCTGGTCAATGCGCTCTTTGCCAATATTTTTGGAAGCTCTGATAGACGGATGTCGCGATAAACGAAAACACCTACGATTACCGCATACAGAACCGCAACTCCCCCTGCCTCAGTGGGAGTAAATATACCGCCGTATATGCCCCCAAGAATAATGACTGGAACCAGCAGGGCCCAGATGGAACTGCCGAAACTCCGCGCTACCTCTCGGGAAGAGAAAGAGCGACTTGTTTCATTCAGTTGTACATTTTTTCGCAGAAGCAACCGAGCTGTGGCCATATAGGTCAACGCAAACAGAATCCCGGGTAGTATACCGGCCATGAATAGCTTGCCGATGGATACTTCTGCAGTAACGCCGTAGATAATGAAAGGTATGGAAGGAGGGATCATTACGCCCACCATTCCGCCAGCTGCAGTTAGCGAAGCTGAAAACGCACGAGAATAACCGGACCTTGCCATCTCAGGGATAAGATTTGATCCAATTGCAGCAACGGTAGCGGGTGAGGATCCGGAGATCGCTGCGAAGAAGCAGCACGCTATGACGTTCACATAGGCCAGACTGCCTTTGATGTGACCGACTATTGAATAGGAAAACTCGACAATGCGCCGTGACATTCCCCCTGCCTGCATCAAATCCCCCGCAAGTATGAACAAGGGAACAGCAATCAGCGGAAAGGAGTCAGCCGCGGTGACCAGTGAACGTGCCAGCAACACGACGGGGGGTGATCCGTCTACCAGTACCATCGTCAGGAAGGTCGCAATACCCATTGCAATAGCTATCGGTATGCTCAGGGCGACAAGGAGAAACATGAGGCCAATTGTTGAGACAGCGACCATGGATAGCCTCCTTAAATGGCGTTCTCAGGAGATTGGCATGATCGCCAACAGTTCTGTATCACTCGTAGAGCCCCTAGTGCTGCGCCAAACGGGGCTGAGGCATAATAAACAGGGATGGGCATCTGCAAGACCACGGAGACCTGGCTTCTGACCATGGGGTTAAGCATCAAATCGACGCCATAGAGACTTATCGTCAGCAAGAAAACAACCACCAACAAGCGTGCCAGAAACTGATGAACACGCTGCCAGGACTGTGGAAGCAGGTCCGCTAGAATAGTTATTGTGATGTGTTTATCCTGGCGAAAAACGTAGCTCACTGCCACCCAGATAAACCATACGAAGACCCAACGGATGAGTTCTTCGCCCCATGGCAGTGAAGATTCGAAAGCATACCGCGCGGTGACGTTTACACAAACCAATATCACGATCACCGACAACAAGATGACCGACAGCAACTCTTCCATGTGCTGATCTAGCCAGCGCATCATCGTCATGAGCCCGCTCCGTCTGGATTCGTGCTGAAAGACGCCGCGAGCCAGCGCCCGCGGCGTGCAAGAACGAATATCTATTGATCGGACTGGTCGTCGATGGCCGCCATCCAGCTGTCGAACACTTTAGCACCGATGCCATCGCGATATTCGAGATTGACCTCGTTGGCAATCTCGGCAAACGCCGCATATTGTTCATCGGTGAGCCTGGTCACTTCGACGCCGGCTTCCTTGATCATCTCGAGGTGCTTGTTGTTCTCTTTTTCGACGAGGTGATGATCAAACTCTATGGCGTCGTTCATGGCCGTTGTCACGATTTCTCGTTGTTCCCGAGGGAGAGAGGCGAAGAACGGCTTGGATATGGCAGGGATATAGGCAGTGAAAACGTGACGTGACAAGGTCAGGTAATCCTGAACTTCGTGGAATCTCTGAGTGTTTATAATGGATAACGGGTTTTCTTGACCGTCTATCACGCCTTGCTGAAGGGCCGAATAGACCTCACCGAAATTCATCGGCGTCGGGTTTGCGCCAAGGGCATCGAAGGTATCCACGTGGGCGGGGACCTTCATGGTTCTCAGTTTGATACCTTCGAGATCGGATGGCTCGTCGATCGGCCGGGTACTGTTGGTGATGTGACGCATGCCGCTTTGCAGCCAGCCAAGACCTACAAGCCCCAGTGGCTCGAGGCGATCAAGGAGTGCCTGGCCTTCGGGCCCTTCCAATACTTGCAGGGCGGTTTTCTTGTCCGGATAGATATAGGCCAACTCGACGACCCCAAAGGCCGGGTCCCAGTTCTCATAGATAGAAGACGGGGAGACCGCCATTTGGAGAATGCCTGTTTGCACGCTCTCAATCATCTCCCGGTCCGGGCCCATTTGAGAGGAGGGAAAGATTTGAACATCGATCTCTCCATTCGAGCGTTCCTCGACTAATCGCTCGAATTCGTGCATGGCACGAGACATGTGGAAGTTCTCATTAGCGCCGTGACCGAGCTTGATCACCGTCGCAGCTTGGGCGGGTAGTGTGCCGAGAACAAGCCCGAGGAGTAGCCATTTCTTGCACATATCTCAATCTCTCCGTGTCTATTTAGAGGAGTTATATACAAACTGGGATCTGGTATTCCAGCTTGTGTTTCCAATGTGAACGGGCGGGGACGGGTTTGTCAAGGAGTGATCGCCGGGCGGCACGCATGTCCCGAGTATCTCACCCTCAGGTCTGCTCAGTGGCAGTCGTCGAACGCATGGGGGTGGCGATATCGGGCGTGCGGGATAGCGGGCGGAGAGGCGTTGTGTCGAACGGGTGCACCCCTCCATCCGCCAGCACGGAGGTGACACCTGGAGCGGATCCGCAGACGTGGCCGTACGGATGTATGTGTCGGTGGTGTGGCAATGGGTAGATACCAGAATCCGAATGGAAAACCACTGGGTGAGGGGGCGTCACCAAAGCGGGCGCACCGCCGGCGGGAATGCAGCCGTCAGCTCCGACACATGTCGGTGGATCAGGGAATCGTCTGAAGGGTGGGTTGTTCGCGTTGTTCGTCGACGCGGTTGGGTCGTTCGCCCCTGGAAGCAGTGGTCGTACGCCGCGGCGAGCGTGAGTCGCTGGTGTCGGTGAGCACGCGGCGGATTGCGGTGCCGTAGATCGTTGTCGCGCCCGCCAGGGCGCTGCTGATGACCTATCGACCCCATCGCGAAGGGCTGTTCGATCATGGCCGGCGTCAGAAGGCGGGCAAGCGCCCCGCCGTCCCATTCTGACGCGTACTCGCCGGTTGGCGGTTGTCGCCGGCGACCGCTGCATCCCTTGTCGCCGGTGGCCGCGCCGTTCGCCGGCAGCGGCGGCACCCATCCATCGATGACCTGTTCGGCCGGTCCTCCCGACTGACGCCGACGTCGACGAATCTTGACAATCAAAAATCGGGGTGGTTACTGTTGATATTGGTGTCTGGTACACCAGTTGAGAGCGCCATCACTCGAACACCAAGGACGAGGCGGACAAGAGGACAGCAGGTGCCATGGAATCCAAACCCAAGGTGGTAATCACCGACTACGACTTTGATGACGTAGAGATCGAACGACGCATCCTCGAGGAGGCGGGCGCTGAGGTCGTGGCATTACAAGCCAAGTCCGAACAGGACTTGTTGGCACACGCCCGCGACTGTGCGGCCATGATCAATCAGTATGCCTTCATTGGCGCCACGACTATTGCGGCTATGGAGCAATGCCAGGTCATAGCGAGATATGGCGTTGGAGTCGATATCGTGGATGTCAAAGCGGCGACCGATAAAGGCATTCTGGTAACCAACGTGCAGAACTACTGCACCGAAGAGGTCGCAGACCATGCGATCAGCCTGTGGCTAGCTCTGGCGCGAGGTCTCTTCCCCTACAATGCAGCCACGCACAATGGGGTCTGGCGCTGGCAGTCGGCGGCACCGCTCTACCGCGTTCGCGGCCAGACGATGGGCATCGTCTCCTTTGGCGCGATCGGCCAGGCCATCGCTAGACGGGCCAAGGCCTTCGGTGTCCATGTCGTCGCTTTCGATCCGTACCTCGAGGATGACGCCATCGAAGCCCATCAGGCACGCAAAGTCAGCAAGGCGGAGCTATTGGAGCGGTCTGATGTCGTAATGATGCAGGTTCCGATGACCGCCGATACCTATCACTTCCTCAGTGAAGATGAGCTTCGTGCCATGAAGCAGAGTGCGTTCGTCATATGCACGGGACGCGGACCGACGATTAACAACAAAGCCCTGTACAAGGCCCTCAGTGAGGGTTGGATTTCCGGCGCGGGCCTCGATGATCCGGAGGAGGAACCGGCAAAACGCGAGAATTGGATACCCGATCAAAACCCACTCTTCTCGTTGCCCAACGTCATCGTCACACCCCACGCGGCCTACTATTCAGAACAGTCGATCGAGGCCGCCCGTACCACGGCCGCTCAGGAGGTGGCGCGTGTCCTGACGCGTCAGACACCGAGAAATCCAGTCAACCAGCTTGATACGCTGTCACGCTAATAGGAGAGTCGTCATGCTCAAGAAATTCAACGACTTCACACGCCGTCCGGAATTGCTCGCAAAATTCGATCACGCTCTCGAGTACTATTCTGCATCAGCCGTGTTTGCCGACTCCCAATATCGTACGGGGGTGATGGATAGCGCGATCAAGCCGGCATTCCGAGCTAAAATCTGCGGTCAGGCGATTACAGTGCAGCTATCGAAAGGCGATCTGGTAGATCCGCTGAAGGCGCTGGAAATGGGCGAGCCGGGCGACATCATCGTAGTGGATGCAGGTGGTGATCCCAACACTTCGGTGTGCGGTGGTCTGATGGGGGCGCTTGCCCAGAATCGGGGGATCCGAGGCATGGTGGTCGACGGTGCTGGTCGTGATACGGACGAGCTCGAAGACATTCAGTGGCCGATCTGGACCCGAGCCATCACCCCGCGTGGAACCCACACCATGTTTTCGCAGCGCAAGGATGAGTTGTCCATCAATGTGCCGATCGCGTGTGGAGGAGTGCCGGTCAATCCGGGGGACTTCGTCATCGCAGATGTGATGGGAGTGACAGTAGTGCCGATAGCCAACGCCGAAGAGGTCATTGATCTGGCACTGGAGCAGGCGGAGCGTGAAGAAGCGACGCGCGAGTGGGTCAAAGAGGGCAAAACCGTCGAAGACCTGCTGGCAGAGTTCGGACGGATCTAGCTTGCGCTGACCGGCGTCGAAGGGGAATGTCAACGTCTGGCGTAATATTGATCGATGTTGATATAGAGGTAATCGATCGCTGTGAGAGTCCCATCGGGATTCTCACGGTTGAGGGTACACTGAACAATTCTCATTAATTACTAGCCGATCAGCGCGTTCGCGCATGATCACCGCAAGTCAAAGGTCGATATAGCTTTGCCATCGCTACACCCTATTCTCGCCGCCAATAGATGTTGTGCTTGGGTATCGAGTCCTAGGGTCCCCGATTGATGAGCAATTCGGAACGACAATGCTACCGTGTACTGAACGGTGATGGCGCTATTGAAGAGCGGCGATGCGGGAAGGGTGGTGACGAATTTTCCCCTGGCATTTGATGTTCTAGCGGATGTCTGTGTGTGCTATCCTGCCTCAGTAAGCGTTCCGTGCTGGTAAAGCCTGGAATTCACTATCTTTGCTGTCACGTCTTACCCAATTTTTTGCTAGCAAGAGTTCCCCTTTCCCAGGCAAGGGGGCCTTACGACATTGCCTCGCGCCAAAGGAATCGAACACGGAAGGTGTAGGTGTGCATGCGCAGCACGACCGTCCATGCCCGAGGTCGCACGACGCCGCGTATCCGCAAGCGAATCCCGCGCTCGTCGTTGTTGGAAGGGAGTTGGCACGTAACCTGTTCCGGGCTACGGTGCGGAAGTGAAAGCGCCGTGAGATGGTCTCGATTGCTCGCTCCGCCTGCAACGAATGGCGACGACGCTGGCGCGGGCGCAGGATATCGTTGTGGTGGCGCTGCGGCGAAGCGTGTGGTCGGGCCTCTCGATGACCTGCTGGTGGTCGTGCGCCAGTTCGTCGATCCGTCGCGTTGCGCGCGGTGCTCGACCGGTTGCTGCGCGGGCCATGGCGTCTTTCGGCTGGTTGACGCGGTGCCCGGGCCAGAGCCGCCCAACGCTGGCCGCGAAGACGTTTGGAGGCTATATATGCTCGGGTACGTCCGTGTCGACATCAAGCACCTCCTGCAAATGCCCGATCAGAACAAAGGGCAGTACCTGTTCGTGGCCGTCGACCAACCTGGCCGTTTGCTGTACGCGGCGCGATTTGACGGTCGCATCGACGGCATTCTGCGTGTGACCCGCCTCGATGCAGCCATGAGCCTTGAGCAGATGCTGCGTGACTACAGCCCGCGACATCCCGCAGCATGTGTAGCATCGACGAACGCCAGTGCAGACTCTCGAGTCCTGGCAGCGGAACCGGCCTGATCTATTTCGAGTGCGGGTATACGATCACTCATCACTCAAGCCTTTACACTTGGACGACATGGAAACACAGATGCAAGATTTTGAACGCCCGCCTTCACTGACCTCGGTGGTAACCGAGCACATCAGGAATATGATCGTCAGCGGTGAGCTCGGTCTCGGCACATCGATCTCGGAACGGGGCATATCATCCATGCTCAATGTGTCCAAGACGCCAGTGCGTGAAGCGTTGACCCGACTCATGCACGAGGGGCTGGTGACAATTGTACCGCAGTCCGGCGCCCGCATATTCACCCTTAGCGCGAGGGAAGTGCGGGATATCTGTACCTTCCGACGAATTATCGAATTCGCAGCGTTGGAGCTTGCCATCGAGCATGATCATGAAGGCTTGGTTAAGGTGCTGAGGCGTATCGTAGAAGGAATGCAGCGGGCACATGCGGCCGGTGAAATTGTGGAGTACTTGAGCTTGGATACTGATTTCCACATGAGTTTTTTTGATCATTGTGGAAATAGCTACTTGAAAAACTCTTACTCTCAATACGTGGGGAAAATTGCAGCACTGAGGACGCATCTATCGAGCAAGCCGGATCACACGCGCCTTTCACTGAAGGAACATGGTGAGATATTGGATGCTGTCGTCCAGAAAGATATCGACAGTCTGAAGAGGTTGCTGGACGAACATATCGGCCGAACCCAGAAGACTTACGAGATTGGTGTCGAGGATATCGCTAATAGTTGATTCCCTGCTCCAGAACGTTTGTCATTATCCGTAACATGTTTAAGATTGATCATTTTTCGGGTTGCTAACCTGTATGGCTTTTGTGCAATAGGTTCCGGGTAGGGTTTTCGGGTCTTGAACCGCGAACCGAGGCCTGCGGTTGGGCCGTGTATGCGGCTTACCGACACATGGTCCTTCGCTCATGTCAGCGATGGATCTCGCCGCTGACCGAGACCTCCAATTTGTACGAGATTGTAGATGGCAAAGTCGAGCTTACCCCGATTTCGGCCGTGGGAAGAGTGACGCTGGCGTGGCGGATCGATGACGGTGCTACTCACGAATTCCGAAGTGCCGGGAACTTGCGGGTGTCGTAGCCCTTGTCAGCGTCCAGCAAGCTCCCGGAGGCGAGATCGCACGCATCGAGGTATCGAATCGGGGATGGCCAACCGAAGAGCACACTCACTCGGGATGCCGTCTAGGCGTCAACGCAAACGAGCGCCTCAGTCACCGGATCGATCTCGGCCAGCTGCGACGCTCGAGGAGAGAGCTACGACACCGAAGTGTCGTAGCTCGATGATGGCTTGAAATCCGATGGCCCAACGTAAAACCCGCCCAACGAAGCTGGATTAATCGGCCTTTTCAAGCTCGGAAAGGTAGACTTGCATGAACTCATCAACGACATCCGGATGCTTGCCGCTGACGAGGTTGCCGTCCACAAATGTGTCAACAGCCTGATTGTCTTCGATCTGGACGAGGCCACCTGCATTGCGAACGTCGGAGAGAATATTGTGGGCCGCGGTCACCTTCTTTCCCGCTAAAAGGTCAGGCGCGGCTGTGAAGAGCCAGAGCGAGTGGCAAATGGTGCCGACCTTTATGCGGTCAGTCTCGACGACCTTACGGAGAAATTCCACTGCGGGTGCACTTGATGTGCCGTCTGGATTGACCTTGGTGGTGTACCTAAGGCGATCCATCGCATAGCCACCGATGAGGATGATACCGTCAAATCTGGACAAATCCACTTTGGTGATGTCGGTGCGAACGACTACTTTGTGCGTGAAGTCATTGCCGGTGAACGTAAGTTCCGGTTTATCCCACAGGTATGACATGAAGACGATTTCGTAACCATGTGCGGGAAAGAACTCTTGGAATTTGATCAGTTCAATCTCATCGAAGTGAGATTCCACCACGACGCCAATCCGCCCCTTCAACGGTCCGGAAACCTCGGGAGTTTCTCGTGTTACTTCCATTTCCTGACCCGCTGACCCGGCCAACGGGAACGCGAAAGCTAGAAGGGTAAGCAGCGCGAAAACAGTGAGTCTTTTCATGCCGATTGTCTCCTTTGTGGAACGATGCAGACGTTCTGTCGTCAGAAAAGTCGGAGCGATTGGCTATCTCGCAGCCAGTCTGACTTTGACCCGGATGTCGCCATGCTTCGGTGGAAGGGAGACAGTGAGCGCGTTCGCATCGAAGTTCTGGTAAGGTTCTCCGTCGAGCCAAACTTCGGAAATTTTCACCTCTCCCTTCGGAAGAATATCGGGCTGTACGCGCAGAAGATTGTCGGAAAAGGCCCCGTCAACCGGCCTGAAGTAAAGGTCCAGAGGCTCCTTCCGAATCAACAGCTTGCCGTAAACATTTGATAGGTAGGCCAGTTCGAAGGCATGATAGCCGGACATTGCGTGACTACCCTTCTGACGTTCCATGCCGTTGAGGTAAGGCAGACCGTTTGCGAGGACGTTGAAATAGACGCCACCATCCTCGTGATCCAGGAACCATGCATTGTAGAAGGAAAGTGATTCGCGAGCGTGCCTTAAATAGGTTTCGTTGTCCGTCGTGCCTGCCATAATCAAGTAGGCAAGGATCGCCTGTTCCTGCTGCCACCACGCTTTTCTATCGTGAAAGGCCAGGTGATGGGTGTTCGTACCATCGCGCACACTGCGTTCGACGACGTCATACCAGCCGCCACGTTGGAGATCGGCCCCCACCTGCGGCATAACGTCTGCCAGTGTCCTGGCCAAGTCGGAGTATTGCGGCTTTGGCATCAGATTGTTCATGCGCGTCAGGTTCCAGGCGATTTTCAGGTTGTGCCCGACAACTGCCTGGTCCTGCTGCCACTTGTAGTTACGATCAACCTGCCAGTCAGCGAAGAATCGTTCGTTGACAAACGGGCTGTCGTCGGCCGGGAAACGGCTGGCTATTGTGTCGAAGGTATCCTCGAGCATTTCGGCGTAGCGTTTGTTCCCGGTCGCCAACCAGAGGTTAATGAGGTATGCCGGTGCGTGATCGCCAATCGAGTTCCAGTTTTTCTTGCTTTTGTTGTCTGCGAGGGATGCCGAATGCGGCGAGAGCGAGTCGGGATCGATGTGCGAGAAATAGCCCCCGGCTTCTGATTTGTCGCGAAACTTGCTATCGAAGAATGCTAGTGAGCGGTTGATGTCATCAAGAATCGCCGGATCACCACTAATACGATATGTTTGAGTAAGGCCTGCGAGGTCGTAAATTTGCTCGTATAAGGGGATTGCTCCATGGTCATCGGAAAACTGAGAGCCGACTATTTGTTCCGCTTTTCCGTTCGGCGATAGATCGAGTGCATGAAGCCAGTAGACTTCCCCGTTGCTTTCCATTCGGAAATTGTTGCGTAAGTATTGTGTGCCTTTGTTGGCAGCCTTCCAATAATCATCGTTTCCGGTCAGCATATAGGCTGTTGCGAAGCCGTACACGAGTCGCGAGATAGTTGCGGCTTCCTGAAGGCCATCACCCAGCTTCCGGCCTTCTAGGGAAAGGTTGGTCCTGTATCGCCGATAATCGATTTCGCCGTCTCCGAACTGGGATCGAAGGTAGAAATCGGCCAGTTGACTGATCTGATTTTTCCACCAGTTTTTACCTTCGAAAACATATTGGCCATTGGTGGTGGCGGGGAGGACGATGTGCTTGGCTTCGAGCCGGTTGCCGGCTGAATCGTTCGTGGGATAGGTGATGCCGTATACGTAGATGTACCGGCCCGGCACAAGACTTTCGTTCCAGTTGGTGCCCGCGCTTTTGTAGTCTTCGCCCAGGTTTCTGACTCTCTCGGCGTAGACGTTGTTGCCAAGAAGGACGGATATCTCACGGCCACTTCCGGAGCGGATGCGCAACGTACGCGTATCGTGATCGAATGCGGTGATGTAGCCGGCAACGAGGTCGCTGAATGTGGTGCCGGGTGTGAACGAGCTCTCCGTTTTTGCGGCAATGCTGTTGGTAGGGGTGAGTGCGGCGTTGTGATCACCGGTTGAGGCAGCAATTGCACTTGTTAGCATTGATGCCGTCAACAGAATGCTTAATAGGATTCTCGCCACGGTTCCTCCTGATCTGGCGATTAGGTCGGATTTTTCGGCTTCAGTGGGGGCTCCCCCGGAAGAGGGCAGCGTCATTGGATTTCTGGTGTGCAATGCGCCGGGCCCCCGACCGGTGGAATGCGGCACTTCGGGCTGCGTCTGTCATCGGCAACGTGAACTCGGCAGATGATCGGGCCACCGGGCCTGCCTGCACGATGTCGACCATGGGCCTGCCAACCGGGTGCATCGCTTCGAGTCGTTGGGCCGGTGATCCGATGCTGAATCCAGTATTACGACGACGAACGGGCACATCAGTTCCGAGCTATGTGGCGCCCCCGATCATGCCGGCATTACCGCGTAGGATGTACAACCCCCTGGGGTCATTTGTACTTACTCGTAGGCTCCCGCCGAGTACGTCAATTCGTAGCTGTGGCTGTAGATCTCGAGGATGTTGCCGAAGGGGTCCTCCATGTAGACCATGCGATACGGCTTTTCGCCGGGAAAGTATTCACGCACCGGCATGCGCTGCTTGCCACCAGAAGCGACAATGCGCTCGGCCAATCCCTCGACGTCCGGATCCTGGACGCAGAAATGGAAGATGCCGCTCTTCCAGTATTCGAAGTTGTTCTCCGGCCGCTCGGCGTTCCGGAACTCGAATATCTCCACTCCGATGCGGTCGGCGGTGGACAGGTGAGCGATACGGAAGCTTCCCCACCCGGCTCCGAAGACGTCGGTGCACATCACACCGATAGCCGAGTCGTCCTCGCTGATGGTCGTCGGTGGCATGATCAGGTACCAGCCCAGTACGTCGGTATAGAAGGTGACGGCGGCGTCGAGATCGGTCACCGACAGACCAATGTGGGAAAAGCTCCGCGGATAGGTTCCGGTCATGGCGGTTGCTCCGTGCAGTGAGTTGTGCGAGCAGCATAGGCCGGGCAAGGTATAATAAGAACCATGGATGGCTTATCGAGATAATAAGAGTTCGTTATGCTAAATCCGCAGTGGCTGCGCACGTTCACCACGCTCGCTGAATTGGGCAATTTCACCCGTACAGCCGACCACCTGGGCCTGACACAGGCGGCGGTGAGCCAGCACGTGCGTCATCTGGAGTCACGGTTGGGGCGCCTGATGATCCGCCGTCCACGTCGGCTCGAACTGACACCGGCAGGACACGCCTTTCTGGCTTACTGTCAGGAGGTCGAGCAGGCCGACAGGCGCCTGCAGTTACGGCTTTCGGAAGCGGATGCCGAGCATGGCGAGATCAGTCTGATCAGTCCCGGCAGTATCGGTTTATCCCTCTACCCCGAGCTGCTCGACCTGCAGCGGGCGCGCCCCGGGCTGGTGATCCGCCATCGCTTCGCTCCGGACGATGAGGTACTCGACGCCGTGCTGAACAACCGCTACGAACTGGGCCTGGTCAGCCTCAAGCCCGAAGACCCGCGGCTGGTCGCGACGTTGTTTGCTGAGGAGCCGCTGGAGCTCGTCGTGCCGGTTCGGGAGGAAGTACATGAATGGACGGATCTGCAGCGCCTGGGCTTTATCGATCACCCCGACGGGCAGGCGATGGCCACCCGCCTGTTGAGCCGGTGCTTCCCCGGTCATCCCGGTATCCGTAGCCTGCCGCTGCGTGGCTTCAGCAATCAGATCGGCCTGATTCTCGAACCGGTGGCCCGCGGTCTGGGTTTTACCGTGTTGCCGTGCTATGCGCGGCAGGCCTTCGCCCGCCAAGAGGAGATTCGGGTGATCGAAGGCGGTGCGTCGGTGGTCGATACACTGTGGCTGATCCATCGCGCCGAATGGCCGCTGTCCAGCCGTGCCCAGTTCGTGTTGGAGCATCTGCGGCGCAAGGGAAAGTTCCAGAACCTCTAGAGCTTTGGGCCGTCAGTCGACAACGAAGCCGCCGGATTCGGGATTCCTGATTCTCGTTCCGTTTCGGGTTGAACGAGAGTCTTCCGGTGCCACGGCGTCTCTGCTGCAGGCCGATCAGCGTTTGGAACGTGAGTCCAAGATGCGCGGTGTACGTGCCGGCATGGGCCTGGCATCAGCACTGCCTGCCGGTGACAACGACGATGCGACGTATGTGACGCGCCACTGCGGCAGAACCATCGGGGAAATGGCGCTTGGAGAAGTGGGATACGCATCATTCATGATGGATGGCGTCATTGCGCGCATTTATCACGTCCGCAGCCTTGGGCGGGGCCACCCATCATCATGAAAGCGGCCGCAGTGGTCACGGGCAAGGCGGGTGGAGCGAAGCGCAATGCGCTTTTGTGCCTTTGTATTCGGTCTCCGGGTTTTCCGGCGTCGCCGCTCGGACACAGGTCGCGGGTCCGCCTGGGCCATGGTCTTTGCCGGACGGTCGTCTTGCGCCTTTCCGCACCTTCGTTGGCCTGCTAACTTGAGCGCGTTCTTCCGCTTGGCGCCCGTAGCCGGGGACGGGGCCGGCATCGTGAAAGGAGCTCAAGATGTTCAAGGCTGTCAGTATCGGTGTTCTGCTCTCCAGTGTCGTGTTCCTCCAGGGTTGCTCGTGCGACGAGGGGGAGAGTGTCTCGGAGTGCGTGATCGACGAGGATCCGTCTTCCACCGCCGAGGTGTTCTACTTCAACCAGATCACCGACGACGGCGGTAGCGACGAGGACGAGATCACCACCGAGCTATTTGCCGGCACGGAGTCGGATGCCCTCGTGGAGGAGCGTGCCTATACCACCTCCGGTGACGTCGACGGTGTGGACGTGGATCTGGACGAGCCGGACGAAGACGACATGGCGGACGTCGCGTTCACCGTGCGGCGTACCGAGGATTCGTTCGAGTTCATCTCCAACGAGGTCGCCGAGCTCGAGGAAGGGGCCGAATACACGTTGGTGGCCATGGGGGATATCGACGAGACCACGTCTCTGCGCCTGGCGGTGCTCGAGCGTGAGGAGCAGTCGACCGCCTCCGACGAGGTCAACGTGCGTTTCGTGCATGCCCTGTCGGATCTGGATGCGTCGTCTCTGCGACTGGATGTCCTCGACGATGGCGATGAGTTGGTCGAAGACCTCAACTACGCCAGCGAGAGTGACCATGTCGCCCTGACGCCGTCCGCTGACCGGATCACCGTGGACCTGCGGAACAGCGATGACGACGTGATCGCCAGCCCGGGCTGCGACGTCACCACGGGCCGTACTTACGAGGCGATTCTGACCTACGTGGATTTCGACGGGCGCAACGAGGACGACATCCGGCTGTTCTGCCACGAGATCTAGAGACCACGAGCCTGTGGAGCGACCGTTGCCACGGGGCGAGGGAAGCCATCGATGATCGACATCCTCGTATGGACACTCGTCGCCATCGTGGCCACGGCCATTATCTGGAAAGGCAGCGGGTTGCTGGAACGCTCCAGCGAACGCCTCGCTGTCTACTACGAGCTGCCGGATATCGTTCAGGGCGCCATCGTGGTGGCGGTGGGATCCAGCTTCCCCGAACTCTCCACGACAGTGATCTCCACGCTGGTGCACGGTGAGTTCGAGCTCGGTGTCGCCGCCATCGTCGGTTCGGCGCTGTTCAACATCCTCGTCATTCCGGCTGTCGCGGGGCTGAGCACGCGTGAGCAGCTCCGCTCCAACCGGGACCTGGTCTATAAAGAAGCCCAGTTTTACATGATCGCGGTGGCGGTGCTCACGCTCACCTTCTCCTTCGCCGCGATCTACAACCCCGTCGCCGACGGCCAGGGCATGATCCGGGGCGAGATGACGCGCGGGCTCGCGCTCATGCCTGTTGCCCTGTATGGCCTGTACCTCTTCGTGCAGTACCAGGACACCATCGATCACCAGGCGGAAGTGGACGCCACCGGTATCCGCCCGGGGCGCGAGTGGGGCGTGCTGGCGCTGTCGCTGGCGATCATTGTGGTGGGGGTGGAAGGGCTGGTGCGCGCCGCGCTCAGCTTCGGCGACATATTCGGCACGCCGAGCTTCCTCTGGGGTATCACCGTGGTCGCCGCCGGCACCTCGATCCCCGATGCGTTCGTCTCCGTGCGGGCCGCCCGTCATGGCCGCGGTGTGACCAGCATCGCCAATGTACTCGGCAGCAACACGTTCGATCTGCTGGTCTGCATTCCCGCCGGCGTGCTCATCGCGGGCACGGCGGTCATCAACTTCTCGGTTGCCGCCCCCATGATGGCTGCACTCACCGCGGCCACGGTGGTGCTATTTCTCATGATGCGGACACAGATGGTCCTATCTCGGCACGAATCGGTCATGCTACTCGTGATCTATGCGGCGTTCGTTGTCTGGATCGCGGCGGAAATATTCGGTGCCGTGGACTTCGTGCCGAGTCTGCCGCCGGCCGCGGGTGCTCATGGATAGGCCGGTGGACGCTGGTTTGACCGTTCGGAACGGGCTCCTCTAGTGTCCTGATTCGCAAGTGCCTCGTATCGCCAGCGAGCCGATGCGAGGCAGTTGCCGTTCACCCAAGGAGGTCGCCTCATGCATAGCAAGCCGGCGGATATCGAGCGGCTCGAGCGTCATCGTGCGGACACGAGCGAGTACATGCTGGCCATCATCACCGACGAGGACCAGGCGTCCCAGGTGGACCTCGAGGACGGTCAGGTTGCGTGGCAGTCCACCATCCGCTACGACCGGCTGCATCGCGTCGTCGACCCCACGACCGGCGAGGTGGACTACCGCATCGAGGAGATTCCGCGAGAGGAGGGCGGCGAGTATCGCCTCATCAGCCTGATCGCCGAGGGCGGACGTGGCGCCGAGTTCTCGGAACTGGTGCTGTTCGGCGAGCGGCTTATCGCCTTCGATGATCGCACCGGCCTCGTCTGCGAGGTACGCAATCGCGATCAGCTCGTACCGCGGCAGATTCTCATGACCGGCAGCGGCGACGAGCGCTTCAAGGGGTTCAAGAGCGAGTGGGCGACGCTCAAGGGCGATCGGCTCATCGTGGGCAGCCATGGCAAGAAGCCCGAGGAAGAGTGGATCAAGTGCCTGGATCGCGACTACCGGCTGGAAAGCCATGACTGGCACGAGCGCTACCGCCGCATGCGCGAGGCGCTCGGTGTCGAAGGGACCCCCGGGTACGTGGTGCACGAGGCCGCCGAATGGCACCCGCTGTCCAAGCGTTGGTACTTCTTTCCCCGCAAGATCTCCACGGAACCGTTTGACGAGCCCGTGGACGAACGCGAGCGCGGCGGTAACACGCTGATCGTCGCCGACGAGGCGTTCGAGGATGTCCGCACCGTGACCGTCGGCGAGCGCGTCCCCGAACGCGGCGTCTCCTCGTTCAAGATCCTGCCCGGTCACCCCAACGAGTGCGTCGGCCTTAAGAGCGTGGAGATCGGCGACCGAACCGAAACCTACCTGTTCTGTTTCGATCTCGACGGCAACGTGCTCAAGGAGGATACCTTCCTGGGGGCGTACAAGTGCGAGGGGGTGGAGATTCTGTAGCAGCATCGAATGGTAAGGCCGCATCGGGCGAGCCCTCGTGGCCGTATGACGGGCACGATTTAACGGCGCGCGTAGACTGAGTCGTACCGCACCGAGGCTTTTCGCTATCGTGCCTCTTCCTGTGCGGCTGCTGACTCGTTGGTGTGGACTTGTTGCCTCCGGCTCGCGGCGGCATGACGTGGCGACGTCATTCAAACTTCCGGTGAAGGACTCCCAAGTTCATCAGCCGTGGGCGTAAGTCATTGATGTGCGGGTTGTCCGTTTTCGAGTTGGCACAACCTAGGCCAC
>NZ_JBNAZM010000066.1:0-21560 GCF_051195215.1 Arhodomonas sp. AD133
ATCAGGCCCAAACTCCGGCCGCCTGATGGCGCTCTCACCATCGCCCGTTCAGGCTCATCTCTGGATTGGAAAGGACTCCCCCCTTCAGCGTCACTCGCGCAAAACGGCGCGTCCACGCGCGCGCTAGACACCATAGTAGTCGCGGTACCAGTCCACGAAGCGCCGCACCCCCTCTTCGACAGAAGTCTCCGGCCTGTAGCCCACGTCCCGGACGAGAAGGCTGGAGTCCGCGTAGGTATCGGGCACGTCGCCGGGCTGCAGCGGCAGCAGGTTGCGCTCCGCCTCGACGCCGAGGCACTGCTCCAGCACCTCGATGTAGCGGGTGAGCTCGACGGGCCGGTTGTTACCTATATTGTAGATCCGGTACGGGACGCTGCTGGTGGCCGGGTCCGGGGCGTTGCTGTCCCAATCGGGGTCGGGCGTGGCGGTGCGGTCACAGACGCGGACGATGCCCTCGACGATGTCATCGATGAAGGTGAAGTCGCGCTGGTGATGGCCGTAGTTGTAAACGTCGATGGGTTCACCGGCGAGCATCGCGCGCGTGAACTTGAACAACGCCATATCCGGCCGCCCCCAGGGGCCATAGACCGTGAAGAACCGCAGCCCCGTGGTCGGCAGTGCGAACAGGTGGCTGTAGCTGTGAGCCATCAGCTCATTGGCCTTCTTGGTCGCCGCATACAACGCCAGTGGATGGTCCACGCTCTCGTGCTCCGAGAACGGCATCTTCGTATGCGACCCGTAGACCGAGCTCGTCGACGCGTACACCAGATGCTCGACCCCATGATGCCGGCATCCTTCGAGCACGTTCCCGAAGCCGACCAGGTTGGAATCCACGTATGCTTCAGGTGCTTCGATCGAGTAGCGCACACCCGCCTGGGCCGCCAGATGGATCACGCGCTCGACACCCTCGTGGCGGAACAGCGCCGCCATGCCCTCACGATCGGCGACATCCAGTCGTACGAAGCGGAAGCGCCCGTGCATCTCCAGGCGCGCGAGCCGGGCTTCCTTGAGAGCAACGTCATAGTAGTGGTTGAGATTGTCGAGGCCGACCACCTCATCGCCACGAGCGAGCAAGCGCTCGGCAACGTGATAGCCGATGAAACCGGCTGCGCCGGTAACGAGAACTTTCATTCTGTTCTCCACGTAACGATGTCACAGTTCGAGCCGCGTGGGGCACTACAGTGCGCCGTCGACGCGGTCCCGCGGAAAAACGCCCTTGATGTCGTATAGGACACCGCCGGGTCGAAGCAACGCCCGAAGCCGCTCCAAGCCCATCTCGCGGAACTCGTCATGGGCAACGGCGAGAATCACGGCATCATAGCGGCCGGGTTCCGGCTCCTCGGCAAGGGTAATGCCGTATTCCGTACGCGCTTCCTCCCGGGCCACCCAGGGATCATGAACGCTGATGCGGGCGTGGTAGTCGGCGAGCTCGGAGATGATGTCCACGACCCGGGTGTTACGCAGGTCGGGGCAGTTCTCCTTGAATGCCAGGCCCAGCACGAGGATCTCCGCATCCACCACCGGGAGCTTGCGCTTTGTCATCAGCTTGACCACCTGCGCGGCGACATAACCGCCCATGGCGTCGTTGGTCCGCCGGCCGGCGAGTATCATCTCCGGATGGTGGCCTACCTGTTGCGCCTTGTAGGTGAGGTAATAGGGGTCCACGCCGATGCAATGGCCACCGACGAGGCCGGGCCGGAATGGCAGGAAGTTCCACTTGGTACCGGCAGCGGCGAGCACTTCCCGGGTGTCGATCCCCAGGCGGTCGAACAGCATCGCCAGCTCGTTGACCAGCGCGATATTCACGTCGCGCTGGGTATTCTCGATGACCTTGGCGGCCTCGGCGACGCGGATGCTGCTCGCCCGGTGCGTGCCCGCGGCGATCACCCTGGCATACAGGGCATCCACGAAGTCGGCCACCTCGGGGGTGGAGCCCGCCGTCACCTTGACGATGTCGGCCACGCGGTGTGCATGATCCCCCGGGTTGATCCGCTCGGGACTGTAGCCCACGAAGAAATCCCGGTTGTAGACCAGCCCCGACATGCGCTCGACGACCGGGACGCACTCCTCTTCCGTGGCACCCGGATACACGGTTGACTCGTAGATCACGACGTCACCGGGCGAGACCACCCGACCGACCGTCTCGCTCGCCGCCCGCAACGGGCCCAAATCCGGCTGCCGCGCAGCGTCAATCGGGGTGGGCACCGTAACGATATACACGTTGCAGTCCCGCAGCCGGTCCACATCATCCGTAAAGGTCAGCTGCGATTCCGCGCCCCGCAGATCCTCCGGGGACACCTCGCGGGTTTCGTCCCAACCGGTCCGAAGCGCCTCTATGCGGGAGGTTTTCACGTCGAACCCAACCACCGGGTAACAACGCGCCATGGCAACCGCAAGCGGCAGGCCAACGTACCCCAGTCCAACGACCGCGATCCTCGGTTGTTCTTTACTTGGCTTCATGCGATGCCCTCATGCCGTCACTGACGTACGATATGCCCGTGTCATGAGCGAGTCCCAATCCCATTGGCCCTGCCCGCGCTGGCGTTACCCTTTGTTACTAACCTTTGCGACAGTATTGCCAGGTCTCAGCGCCACTGCGCGGTGTCTCGGCAAGGCGCGGGAGCGCCGGCGTGGCGAGGCTCACGTCAAGCGAGCGCAACGCCGCCGAGGCGCCGCGCAGTGGCGCCCTGCGGGTGGCCGTGTGCGCCGCTGTGGACTGCGTTGCTCGTCGCTCATGGTGACCTTGCTACACCACACTCCTCGCGCCTTGCCACAGCGGCGCGCACGGCCACTGAGACATGGCAATACTGTCGCAAAGGTTAGTATGATCGAGCTTAGACAACGTGGGAGCAAAGGACGCTTGTTGAGTCATCGAACCCGCCCAGTGGTCATAGACCTGGACGGCACCCTCCTGGACTCGGACTTCCTGGTCGAAAACCTGTTCGCCTACATTCGCCATAATCCGATCCTGCTGTTTCGCGTGATCGGTTGGATGCTGCAGGGCAAGACCACGCTCAAGCGCGAGCTCGCCGCGCGCGCAACGCCCGATGTCGCCCACCTGCCGTACAATGCCGCGGTCATCGATCTCGCCCGGCAGGCCGTCCATGACGGCCGCCCGGTGATCCTGGCGACGGCGACGCACCGACTTCACGCCGAGCGGATCGCCGCTCACCTGGGGCTTTTCGACGAAGTCATCGCGACGGACGACCACCGCAACCTCTCCGGGGCGGCGAAACGCGACGCCCTGGTGGAACGCTTCGGGGAGAACGGGTTCGATTACGTCGCCAACGCCCGTGAGGACATCTGCATTTGGCAGGTCGCCGACGACGCCGTGCTCGTGAATCCGCACCGTGGCGTCGCCGAGAGAGTCGAGTCACTCACACCCGATGCCCGGGTTCTCGACAACCGGTCCAGCTATGCCTTCGTTCTGCTACGCCAGCTACGCCCTCATCAGTGGCTCAAGAACACGCTCATCGCCGTGCCCCTGATCGCCGCGCACGGCCCGTTCACGGTCGGCTCCACGATGACCCTGCTGGCGGCATTCACCGCCTTCTGCCTGTGCGCGTCCAGCGTATACTGCCTCAACGACCTGCTGGACCTGCACGCCGACCGGCAGCATCCCCGGAAACGGTACCGCCCCATTGCGTCGGGTTCGTTGCCCATCGCCCATGCGCTAGCCCTTGCCCCTGCTCTTCTGGTTGCGGCACTGACACTGGCGTTGATCACAACGCCGGCCGCTTTCGTCGTCACACTGCTGGTCTACTACGCACTCACCAGCGCTTACTCATTCTGGCTCAAGCGTGTCGTGCTACTCGACGCCGTTGCCCTGGCACTGCTCTACAGTGTGCGCATACTCGCCGGCGCGGCAGCCGTCGACGTCGCCCTGACCGGCTGGATCCTGGCCTTCTCGCTATTCATTTTCTGGAGCCTCGCTCTGGTCAAGCGTTATACCGAGCTGGTCGAACAGCACAGTAGAGACGCGAATTCGGGACAGACTCCGGGGCGCGGCTATGACGAGGGTGATCTGACCCTCATTCCGGCGCTGGGAGCGGCCGCGGGGTTCATCGCCGTGCTGGTACTGGCGCTTTACATACAAGACTCCCCCACCCGAGCTCTGTATGCACACCCTGAATGGCTCTGGGTCGCCTGCCCGGTATTGCTCTACTGGATCAGCCGAACATGGCTGCTTGCCCATCGCGGCATGATGCACGACGATCCGGTGGTCTTCGCCATCCGGGATCCGGTCAGCCTCGGATCCGGCATTGTCTTCGCCATACTGTTTCTGCTTGCGATGTAGTGGGCACCGTGTCAGAGCTACTCTCATGGGGGCGCTACCCCCGCTTCCCGCAACAGCCGACGACGCCCGCGTGGCGCGAGGGCGTCGATGACTCGTTGGCGGCGCTGAGGCAACGGCACGGTCACACGCTCGCCTTCGGCAATGGGCGCAGCTACGGGGACAGCTGCCTGGCCGCCTCGCACCATGTCGTCCACATGCGCGAGCTCGACCGCTTCATCCACGTCGACTGGGCCAACGGGCGCATCCGCGCCGAAGCCGGGGTGACGATCGGTGAGCTGATCGCGGTCGCCCTGCCCCGTGGCTGGTTTCCCCCCGTGACCCCTGGCACCCAGTTCGCAACACTGGGCGGCGCCGTGGCCAACGATGTACATGGCAAAAACCACCACGTTCGCGGAACACTGGGCCGCCATGTAAGGGCCCTGGGAATACATCGCTCCGAAGACGGTTACCGAGAGCTGCGTCCGACGGATAGCGCGCCCGAACTATTCCAGGCGACCATCGGGGGGCTGGGGCTCACCGGCATCATCGTATGGGTAGAGCTCCAGTTGCAGCGCGTAACGAGCCCGGCCATCAAGGCAAAGACCTACCGCTTCAGAACCCTGGAGGAGTTCCTGACGCTTTCCGAGGAGTACGATCCCGCCCACGAGTATTCCGTCGCATGGGTGGACTGCCTGGCGCCCCGGCGCTCGAGAGGGCGCGGTCTGCTGACCGTGGGCGACCACAGCGCCACAGGCGCCTCCATCATCGGGAGTACGCCACGCTCCCGGATGACCGTGCCGATGGACGCACCGGCATGGTTGCTGAATGCCTGGAGCGTGCGCGCATTCAATGCGCTCACCTACCATCGACCGCGCCGGCTCGCGCGCGCCGTGGACGTTCCCTGGCATTCGTTCTTCTATCCACTCGATCGGCTGCGGGACTGGAACCGGCTTTATGGACGTCGGGGCTTTCAGCAATTTCAATGCGTCGTCCCGACCGAAGCGGCAGCGCACGTCCTCGCCGAAGCCCTAGCACGCATCCATCGAAGCAGTACCGGTTCGATGCTCGCGGTTCTCAAACGCTGCGGCGACCAACCGTCACCCGGGCTGCTGAGCTTCCCCCTCCCCGGCATCTCCCTGGCGCTGGACTTCCCACAGCGAGGTAAAACCACCAACGTCCTGCTGAGCGAGCTGGATGCCATCGTTCACGACGCCGGTGGGCGACTGTATCCCGCAAAGGATGCCCATATGAGCCCACGGGACTTCCGGAAGGCATACCCTGAGTGGTCGCGTGTGGAAAGCCAGCGCGACCCCGCATTGCTGTCCCAATTCTGGAGACGCGTGATTTCATGACAGAGAACGTCATTATCGTGGGCTCGACTTCGGCAGTCGCTCAAGCGGTCAGTCGGAAACTCGCCGAGAGCGGCGCACGGCTGTACCTCATTGCGCGAAACGAGACACACAACACGGTCGTGGCGGACGACCTCGAGGCCCGTGGTGCAGCCAGTGTCTTCACTCATACCGCAGACCTTGCGGACCCGGCCGTTCACGACGACGCGATCAACGCTGCGTTCGGCGCACTGCCACGCGTCGATCAGGTGCTCATCGCTTATGGCGTTCTGCCCGATCAAGCGAACTGCGAAACCGATACTGCCGCCCTGCGCGAACAGTTCCAGGTAAATGCCACCAGCGCCATCAGCCTGCTCACGGAACTCGCCCCCCGCCTGGCGGAACAACCCGGCGACAGCCGGCTCGGGGTCATCACCTCCGTCGCCGGCGATCGGGGCCGTCGCAGCAATTACGCCTACGGCGCCGCGAAGGCCGCCCTCACCGTTTTCGCGAGCGGTCTCGGTGGACGCTATCTAAACGAGGGCGTACACGTGGTGCTCATCAAGCTGGGTTTCGTCCAGTCGCCAATGACGGCGGGCATGCGCCTCCCGCCTCCACTGATGAGCACCCCGGAACAGGTGGCCCCGCAAATCGTCAAGGCACTGGCGAAGGGCACGCCCGAAGCGTACATCCCTGGCCGCTGGCGCGCCGTCATGGCCGTCATCAAATGCCTCCCAGCGCGGGTGCTTCGCCGCATGAAGTTCTAGCCATGCAGAACGCCGATACGCTCCCATCCACTACGTCCATCGCGACCCTGTATGCCCTGTTCGCGCTGATATCCATCGCCGCGAACATCGCCGCGCAGGCGCTCACCACCCGCCTCTACCCAGGACCCTGGGAGATCGCGGTCGCCATCGGATTCGGAACCGCCGTGGGCCTGATCGTGAAGTATGCGCTCGACAAGCGGTACATATTTCGCTTCCAAGCACGTAATGCAGCGCACGACGCGCGAACTTTCCTGCTTTATACGGTTATGGGCCTTGCGACCACGGCCATATTCTGGGGCACGGAGACCGTATTCCACCTGATCTTCCATACAGCCCCCATGCGATACGTGGGCGCCACTATCGGATTGACGATCGGCTATCTCACAAAGTACCGCCTGGACAAGCGTTTCGTGTTCGTATATCGAGCTCACGCTTAGCTTGGCCAGCCGCACGAGGCGCCATGCAACACGCCCGACATGAGTAATCGAAAAGACGCACGACATCTCGCGTTCCGGCTGCTGCAATGGCGCCACGGCTGGCACCCTACAACCCGATCGCGGGCAGTGGTCACGTGAGCAAATGCCAGCGACGATGGTCGCGTGAGTCGATCACGTGGCTCGCCATCTCGCTCATTGTCATTGCAGGCACGGTTCGCGTGCTCGACTTCGTGGGCCACGAGCCGATACTCGCTCTCGCCAACAACTTCGACATGGTGCGGATACAGTCGTGCCATGACTTCTGGCCCGCAGACGAGCAAATCCCGCCGGGCGCAAGAAGCCACACCGCCCCCTTGCACGACTATCGATATGACCCCGCCATCAGCCTCGACAAATGCATCGGAAGCACCGAGCTCATATTCACCCAGCCCATCGAGTGGCTAGCCGCATCAGCAGACTGGACAACGTTCAGCATTCGCTGGATCGGCGCTGCCAAGGGCATCGCGCTGATACTCCTCGCAACCACCCTATGTGCATTGATATCACGGCACAGCAAGATCTCCGGAATAGTAGCTGCTCTGTCTTTCACATTCGTCATCGCAGACCCCGTGAACCTGCTTTACCTGAATGGGTTCTATACGGAGTTCTCCGCCCTGTTTTCCCTCGCCGGCTGCATCGGATTCGGATATCTCGCCGTGGCGAGGCCAAGAGGGTTCACAACCCTGGCCTTTGCCGGCTTCGTCTTCGCTCTGGGGCTGACGAAAGTGCAACATGCGCCTTTGCCGGCACTGTTCGCCGCCTGGTTCGTTTGGGCCGCATGGCGTAGACCGGGGCTGTCATTTCCTCATGTGCTGGCACCAATCGCCGCCGCGGTCCTGGTCGGAGCCATCCAAGTCGTTCACTACCAGACTGACCGCTACAACGGCATTCGTACGGCAAACACGACCAATCTTTATCTCGGGGCAGTGCTGGGCAGCTCGCCCGCCCCTTCGGAAACAGCGCAATTGCTGGGGTTGCCGCCTTCATGCGCGGCTGCGGCAGGCCAGACCTGGTACTCGCCGGGCGTGCAGGCAGGCGAAGTCTGTCCGGAGATCCGCCGGCTAAGCCGCATGCAACTGGCAAAGCTCGTCATAGAGCAGCCATCCGTAATCGTAGCGATGGCCCGCGGTGCGCTGGAACGAACGCGGCCCTGGACTCCCGGCTACGTCGGCCAGGTTGGCGGCGAGCATTTCGGCGATGCATCGGACCACGCGTTCACGCTGGAGGACTTCGTCGTATCGCTCCCCGCGTCGGTATTCGCCTTTCTCATTCTGGCACCGATCGCCTGTACGATCGGCCTGATTGGCCGGAACCTCGTCGGCTCGGGACCGGCAGGCAGTGGCAGTGACGTCTTCGTACTGGCGGCGCTTGTCACTCCCGCGATCATCGCCATTGCCGTGCTGGGCGACGGGTACGCCGGCCTGGGCAAGCATGCGCATCTTTCGTTCACGACGCTGGGAATCACATGGCTCATCGCATGCACGGTTCTACTGCGCGGGGCAGGGCGTCGAACGGTGGCGCGATCAGGACCCACGCCTCACGCATGACATTCGCGTCATGCCATACACTTTGCTCACCGTACGAGCCCCCAATGTCACCCGAAACCGTGGCGCGCCAACACCCGCGCGCTTACCAACGAGCCATCATGGCATACTGTCGCCTGCCCCGGGGGCATCAGCAGCCACTCGCAACCCAGCACTCGACAAGCGCACGACATGACCCGATTCGTCATCCACATCGGCATGCACAAGACCGGTACCACGTCGATCCAGGCCGGATTGCACGGTGCCCGCGATGCGCTCGCCGAGCGTGGAGTGCTTTACCCGGATCTCGGCCCCAATCACTCGCACCCGCTGGTGTCGATGTTCTGCGACGCGCCGCTGGACTACTACGTCAATTTCTATTCGGGAATCGACACACCGGGGAAGGTCGCGGCGTTCAACCACCGCCACCGCGAATCACTCGATGCACAGCTAGCCGCGCGTAAGTGGCAAACGGTATTGCTCTCCGGGGAAGAGTTGGGGACGGGCCTGAACGAAAGCGAGCTACGCGCGTTCAAGCGTTACTGCGACCGGTACGCCAGCTCTTACCGCATCGTCTGCTACTTACGCGATCCGGTCGGCTTCGCTACCAGTGCCACCCAGCAACAAGTTCAGGCGGGCCTGACGCTCGAAGAGCTCTACCGCACACCACCACGCGTTCGCTACCGCCAGATTCTGGAGAAGTACATCAGGGTTTTCGGGCGCGCGCGTATCCACCTACGCACCTATCAGTCGAACCGCCGGCGTGAGCCGGACCTGTTCAAAGATTTCGCCGAAGCCTGTGAAGCGAGTTATCTAGCTGAGTGCGTGGAGCCTACGCCCCGGCAGAACAAAGCGCTTCCAGCAACAGCCATTCACGCCCTCAGCCTTTACAATCACCGGGTGCCGCCGCATTTCATTGACCACGCGGGTACCACCATCAATCCTGCCCGCCCGCCGATCGACAAGGTCATTCGGACGCTGCGCGGATTGGGTTTCGACAACTCCACGCCGTTCTCGCTGCCCCCCGCCGTTCGCCGGCTCGCGATACTCGGGCAACTGGAAGATATCGGCTGGCTGACCACGCAGATCCCCTACGCGCGCCACGGTCCTCTGGACCGATTCCGCTACCACCTTTGGCGCTGGTTCCTTCCCGCCGAGGAACAACCGTTCGGCCAGGCAACAGACCGTGACGATCTAAAGAAGATATCGCAACTCGTCCGGTTTACGACCGACGCCCCGCCGGCACGTTGCCGACCGTCCATCTCCGCTGTGGCAACCACACCCGCATACACGCCCGCGGCCGCCGCGCTCGCCAATGCCTTGCATGACCGGCTGAGCGCTGCGTGACGGCAAGGCAAGCGACACATGCCCGCAGGCTACGAGTGAACCGGCCAGCTATCGTGGAAGGCCCGCCAATGGCACGTCTCCTGATACCATTCGGCACCATCACGCTGTGCACGAGGAATCTTCGATGGACCGTATCCTGACCCTGGGCGAGCTCCACGGGCATGAGCTGGACAACCTTCAGGAATCGGGCGTCGAAGCGATCTGCGCACTCCCTGCCCCGGAAGCCCGCGCGTCCACTGAAGTGAATGTGCGCTGGCTGGACGCGGCCACGCCGACGAGCGCCGGCACCAACGGAATCCATAGGCCGGAGTTCCGCCCCGCGTTTACCAAGCTGCTGCTGGATGCACGCCCACAGCTCGTGCACGTAAACCGCCCCGAGGGCTGGGCATTCGACCTGATTCGCACGGCCGCCCTGCTGGGTCACCCGGTGACGGTCGACCTGCATGCCTTTGACGAAAGCGTCCTCGACCAGGAAACCGGAACACTCGTCGCGGACGCGCTTTCCTACGCGAACGCGCTTATCAGAGCGCCACACCCGGTGGTCGAAACCGTCGCGCGCCTGACGGGACGCCCCGCCGCGGCGACATGGAATACCCCAAGCGCCGATATGCACTCGCTGTTCCAACGGTTCGCCAGGTCGCCGCAGCGGGAAGGCGCCACCTATGCGGACTACGAATTCGGCTTGCGCGACCAGGGCCTGATAGAGGCGATGCAGCGACCGCACCTACGCTACTTCAACGACTGTCATCGGGTGCTGGACGTCGCCAGTGGCCCGGGCGTCTTTCTCGGGCTGCTTGCCGCCTCCGGCATTCCGGGGGAAGGCGTGGAACGCAACGCGGCCGCGGTGCGCTACGCACGAGGCCTGGGCTACATCGTGCACGAAGCCGACGCGGTCACGTATCTCGAGCAGTGCCGAGAGGAATATGACGGCCTCTACTGTTCCCACTTCATCGAGCATCTGCCGGTAGCGGACGCCGAGCGCCTGGTATACGGCGCGTACCAAGCCCTGAGAGACGGCGGGACTGCGGTATTCGTCTTCCCCGACCCGGAATCCATACGCAGCCAGCTTCTTGGATTCTGGCGTGACCCTGAGCACGTCCGCTTCTACCATCCCGAGCTCGTCGCTCTGATGGCTCGCGGCGCCGGCTTTCAGGTCCTCGAAGGTGGCGAAGGACGAGGAGTAGCAGCATTCCCGGAGGAGTGCCCATTACCCAAGGAATCACCGGCACGGGTTTCACGACCGCGAACTCAGCCAAGCGACGTGACGCCGGAAGACGACAGCTACCGATCCGTATGGCGGAACATTCTGCGACGGCTCGGCATACTCCCCGGCCGCGACGCAGTGGCCCATCAGCAGGCACTCGCACGGCGCCTGTCGGCGCTGGAATCGGAGGTGGAGGCGCTCCGGGAACGCGAGCGGGGCGCACGCCAGGCCATCCATGCGCTATGGTCCATCAACCGAACCTGGGCGTGGGACGACAACGCCTGCCTGGTTCTACACAAGAGCACCAGAGACTAGGCGCACTAGCGAACGATCGTGAACCGAGAACGACCCGGAATCCTCCATATCCTGCATGCCGGCGGCGGTGGCCTCGATGCCCATGTCTGCGAGCTGGCACACGCCACCTCGGCAACGTTCGATCACTGGCTGCTACGCATCGACACCAAGGAATGGCGTCTTTCCGCTCCCGCTGACCCAACCGCAGTTGGCACTCCCATCCGGGTCAGGTGGGGGCACCCGTTCGACCGCCTCTGCCGCGCCCTCGGCGTCGCCGGTTGCCACGTCCACCACGCCCTCGGCTGGCGGCGTCGCTGGCTGCGCGCGCTCGCATCGCTGCGAGCGCCCTTCGGTATCAGCGTTCACGACTTCTCGTGGATATGCCCACGGCTGCATCTCGTCACGCCGGACACCGGTTACTGTGCCGGGCCGACCGACTCCACGGTCTGCGCTCAATGCCTGCGCCGGGAACCGAGACTCGATCGCGCTCCGCGAAGGTGGCGGCGCAACCATGCCGCGATACTGCAACGCGCCCGTTTCGTGGCCTGCCCCACCGCGTACGTCCGTGACACGCTCGCCCCGCACATTCACGATGCCGCGTTGGACGTCGTTCCCCATGAGTACCGCCCGCCTTTCCGGCGTGCTTCACCGCCACCGCCGGACGGAGAAATCACCGTCGCGCTCATCGGCGCAATGGGCCCGGAGAAAGGTGGGCTGCGAGTGGAACAGCTCGCACAGCGTACCCAAGCAGCGGGCCTGCCAATCCGCTGGATTGTCATCGGCAACACGATCCATCATGGCGGCCCTCGAGCGGTGCTGGATGGCGCGCTGTTCGTCCACGGCGGCTACCGCCGTGAAGAGCTGCCGGACCTGTTAGCCGATTATGGCGCCCATCTGGTAGCCTTCCCCGCCGAAGGGCCGGAGACATGGTCACTCACCCTGGACGAGGCCTGGGCCTGCGGACGTCCCGCCCTCGTCCCGAATCTCGGCGCCCTCGGAGAGCGTGTGGGGAAGACGGGCGCCGGATGGCGCATCAGCGACTGGCAAACCGACGAGGCTTGGCTGGCATGGCTGCAATGGTTGCTCACCACTGAGGGCCGTGACTCATGGATCGCGGCCGCGGAGCGCGCCTGCCACGCACATGATGGCACTCCGACGGTTCCCCCGGTGACCCGCCTCTATGAGCGCTTTTATCCGAATACGCACAGGCAAACCCGATGACCCCAGCCCCCAATCAACCCTGGTCGCCGACAGTCGACATCATCGTGCCCGTCTACCGCGGTCACGATGAAACGCGGCGGTGCATCGAAGGCGTGCTTGCCAGCGACTCGCGTACGTCTTGGCGACTGATCGTGGTCGACGATGCATGCCCCGAGCCTGCCCTGGCGAAGTGGCTCGACGAGCTTGCGACCTCCGGTGATATCGAGCTCATCCGCAACGAGCGCAATCAGGGCTTCGTCCGCTCCGTTAACCGCGCCATGAGCTGCCACCCGGACCGGGACGTCGTGTTGCTCAACAGTGACACGGAGGTTCACGGCGACTGGCTGGACCGATTGCGGGCATGTGCCTGGGCCGACAGCGAAACGGGAACCGTCACGCCACTGACGAACAACGGTACGCTGGCGAGCTACCCCCGGTTCATGGCGGATAACCCCTTGCCCGAAGGCTGGAACACCGCCTCGCTGGACGCACTCTGCGCCAACGTCAACGCCGGTGAGAGCGTGACGGCGCCCACCGCCGTCGGCTTCTGCATGTACATTCGCCGCGACTGCCTCGCCGAGACCGGTTACTTCGATGCCCGCCACTTCGGCCGTGGCTACGGTGAGGAGAATGATTTCTCCCGTCGAGCCACCAAGCTCGGCTGGGTCCATCGTCTGTGCGGCTCCGTGTTCGTTGCTCACCGCGGCGGGGTCTCCTTCGGTGACGAGGCTCAACAGTGGCGCGCACGTGGCAGTAAGGCACTCCAGACACTCCACCCGGACTATGACGACGTAATCCGCGCCCACATCGAGGCGGATCCCCAGCGGGTATTGCGCCGCCGGCTGGACATGGCACGGCTTCGTCGATCCTCGCGTCCGCGCGTACTGAATCTCACCCATGACCAAGGCGGCGGCGTGGCTCGGCACCTGGAGGACATGGCCACGTTGCTGAGCGACGAGCTCGAGCTGCTGGAGCTCGCTCCCGATGGTGAATCTCGCGTCCGCCTGCGCTGGCTCCGCCGGGGAGAGGACGAGTTCGCACTGTGGTTCCGCCTCCCCTACGAGCACGACGAGCTCGTAAGCACTTTGCGCGGCCTCGATATCGCACGCGCGCACGTCCACCACGTCATGAATCTCCCGCGCCGTACGCTGGACCTCGCGGAGATCCTGGACGTGCCGCTGGACTTCACCTGCCACGATCACTATCCGATCTGCCCGCAGGCCAACCTGGCGGACGAACTCGGGGAGTACTGCGGCGAGCCGGACGAGGAAGGCTGCGCCCGGTGTCTGGCGCTGCGCCCAGGGCCGTGGGGCCTCGACATTCGCGCTTGGCGGGAACAGTTTCACCAATGGCTGCGGCGTGCCGACCGCGTTTTCGTCCCTTCGAGGGACATCAAGCGCCGTCTCGCCGGTTACCTACCGGACATCGAGCTCACACTGCTACCCCACCCGGAACCCGCCCGCGATCTCTCGCGGCCGGTTCACGTGGCGCCCGCCACGCCGCCACGCGGCGATGGCGAAGAAGTGAGAGCGCTGGTGCTAGGCGTCATGAATCCTGCCAAGGGCGCCTATCTGCTGGGCCGATGCGCCTGGGATGCACGCCACAGGAAACTACCACTCGCGTTCCATGTCATCGGCTGGTTCGAGACGCCGTTGGCGGGGATGGATCAGTTGCCGATTAGCGTCACCGGTGCCTATGAGCGCGACGCGCTGCCAGCGCTCATTGATCAAGCACAAGCGGACGTCATACTCCTGCCCAGCCGGGCGCCGGAGAGTTGGTCCTATACCCTCAGCGAAGCCCTCGCCACCGGCTTGCCACTGGTGGCCCCCAACCGTGGCGCTTTCCCGGAGCGACTGGAGGGCGTGGAACGAGCGGTAATCGTGGATCCCGACAGCTCGCCTACTCAGTGGAACGATGCCCTGATCGCGGCGACCCGCGGCACGCAAACGAATAGGTCGACCTGTGGCTGAGCAAATCGACTCCGACGCCGGCTTCGTCAAGCGATGGCGAACCACTTACCTGGATACGAGCTTTAGGCGCCCCGGACGGGACGTATCTATCGATATCCCGGCCCATCGCTGCTATGCGCGGCCCTCGCAGCCCCCTTTGTCACTGCTGGACCGCGACGAGCTACTGGCGCTGATCACCGAGGGAACCGGCCGGCAGGCGCGGGAATGGGATCCGGAGACCTTCCGCGACCGGCTGCGCAAGGCCGCGGATACTGGCAAAACGCATCGCTTGCGGCGCGAAAACGAGCAACTGCGCCGTGCCTACGAGACCGTCACTGCCGGTCAGCGCGAAGCCCAGAATGCGCTCAAGCTAGTCATGGGTTCACGAACCTTCCGGGCCGGCCGGTACGTGACGCTGCCGCTGCGCCTCGCCCGCGCTGCTGCCCCACGTGCCCGCCAGATGCTGCGCCACCCACGCGCCTGGCGCTGGTACCTGGGGCAGGCTCGCCGCAGAGTCACCGAACAAGGGCTTCGCGCCGCCCTCACTCAACTACTGCAGGCACCGGCGAGCGCAACGGACCACACTGACTATGCTGCCTGGTTCGAGCGCTACGGCCACCCGGATGACGAAACACGGGCCAGCATTGCCGAGCGGATCTCGGCGATGGTGGAGCCGCCACTGATCTCGGTGCTCATGCCCACCTACAACACCGATCCGGGCCTGCTACGTCGGACCGTGGCCAGCGTTCAGGCACAGCTCTACCCCCATTGGGAGCTCTGCATCGCCGACGACGCCTCCACCGAGACGGCGACTCGCGCAACGTTGCAAGCGCTGGCAGCGGAAGACGACCGCATCCGGGTCACCTTCCGGGAGCGCAACGGCCACATTTCGGCGGCATCGAATTCCGCACTAGCCATGGCCCGGGGTGAGTATCTCGCGCTGCTCGATCACGATGACCTACTCACCGAAGACGCCCTCTACCATGTCGCCGAAACGGCGCTCGCCCACCGGGACGCTGTGCTCATCTACTCCGACGAGGACAAGATCGGCGACGGCGGCCGGCTATACGATCCCTACTTCAAGCCGGACTGGAACCCGGACCTGCTTCGCAGCCAGAACTACGTCAATCACCTGACCACCTACCAGACGGCGGCGGTGCGGGCGGTCGGCGGCTTCCGGGAAGGCTTCGAAGGCAGTCAGGACTACGACCTGCTGCTGCGGGTTACGGATAACGCGCCGCCTGGTGCCGTGCGGCACATTCCCCGTGTGCTCTATCACTGGCGGGCGATCGCAGGCAGTGAAGCCCTGGAGGCCGGCGTCAAGAACTACACCCGGGACGCTGCACAAAAAGCGCTCACCGAACACCTCGAGCGCCGCGGCGAAACCGCAGCGGTAATGCCGGCGCCGGAATGTCCCGGCATGTGGCGGATCCGCTATGCGCTGCCGGAACGACCGCCGCGGGCAAGCATCATCATGCCGACCCGCAATGGGCTGGAGTTGCTGACCCGCAGCCTGGAGACACTCATCCACCGCACCGACTATCCGGACTACGAGATCCTGGTGGTCGACAACGGCAGCGACGACCCGGCTGTACTGGGCTACCTGGAAGGCCTGGAGGCTGCGGGCCGGATACGCGTACTGCGCGACGAACGCCCATTCAACTTCTCCGCGCTCAATAACACCGCTGCCGCTCATGCGACTGGCGCCGTACTCGTTCTGCTCAACAACGACGTGGAAGTCACCGATGGCGGATGGCTGCGGGAGCTGGTCAGCCATGCCATCCGCCCGGAGATCGGGTGTGTCGGAGCGCGCCTGTGGTACCCGGACGATACCCTGCAACACGGCGGCTGCGTGCTCGGCATTGGCGGTGTGGCCGGCCATCTGTTCAAGGACGCGCCTCGCGGCGCCGTTCGCGGCTTCGGCCGCAACGCCCTGATACAGAACTACTCCGCCGTCACCGCCGCCTGCCTGGCCGTGCGAAAGCGAGTCTTCGAAGACGCCGGAGGGCTCGACGAGTCCCGCCTGGCCATCGCGTTCAACGACATCGACTTCTGCCTGAAAGTCCGCGACCTCGGCTACCGCAACCTCTGGACCCCGTACGCCGAGCTCTACCACCACGAATCGGCCAGCCGAGGCTACGAAGATACCCCGGAAAAGCAGCAACGCTTCGCCGGAGAGATCAACGCGATGCTCGAGCGCTGGGGCGACCTGCTCAAAGCCGATCCAGCCTACAACCCGAACCTCACGCTGGACGGGCTACAGCTGTCCCTGGCATGGCCGCCACGTAACGCTCCTCGATGACCGACGGCCTGCACACCAAGACCGAGCGCGTGATCGCGGTGGTGGTAACCTACCGCCCCGCCCTGTCACGCTTTTCCGCACTGCTGGAGCGTCTGCGTCCCCAGGTCGCAGAGATCATTATCGTCGACAATGGCTCGGACTGTGACCTGTCGCCTTTCGAGAACGATCAAGTTGCTGTCGTGCGGCTGGGCGAGAACACAGGACTCGGAGCGGCACAGAACCATGGTGCCGGTCTGGCCATCAGACACGATGCGGACGCCATTCTGCTGATGGATCAGGACAGTATGCCCGCCACCGACATGGTGGAACGCCTGGTCCACGCATGGCGGACACTGTCGGCTGCGGACGAACGGTTAGCGGCCGTGGGTCCAAACTACGCAGACCCCAACATCGACCACGGCTCGCCGTTTCATCGCGTCGAGGGATTCAGAACGGTGAGGCCACGGTGCTCCGGCGACCACCACCACCACCGCCAGTGCCTGATTCCAGTCGACCACCTCACCGCCTCCGGGTGCCTGATCCCGATCGACGCTTGGCAACATAATGGCGGCATGGACGAAACCCTGTTCATCGATTACGTGGACGTGGAATGGGGCCTGCGTGCCCGGGCCAACGGGTGGAAATGCTACGGCGTCTGTGACGCAAGGATGGAACATACCCTGGGTGGACGACCGGTGCGGGTCTTCGGCCGCCGGATCGTCACCCATCCTCCGTTCCGGAATTACTACTTCTTCCGAAACGGCCTGCGGCTTATACGTACGGCGGGCTATCCTTGTCCCTGGAAGGTCGCGGAATCGACTCGGCTCGTCCTACGATTCGCCTTCTACGCTGTATTGGGCCGCCCACGGTCAACACACCTGAGGCAAATGCTTCGCGGCCTCCGCGATGGATGGGCAGGCCGAACCGGTCGAAACGAAACAACAACGCCGTGAACGCTCGCGTTCGTCTATCACGACCCTGATGTTACCGATTCCGGTTCCCTGATCCCGGCCGATGCGTAGCGGCGCGTCGGGCCCACGGACGAATCGCTGCTTATCGACTACGTCGATGGCGAATGGGGCCTTCACACGCGCCCAAGCCCGCTTGAAGGCTCCAGACTCCGGCGGGAAGGTTTATTCAGCTAGCGACAATGTTGGTGCCGGGGAGCGGCTTCACCTCGCCCTCCACCCAGACCTCGACCACATCGCCCTCCTGGGGAGCCTGGCCCGCCGGCCAGTGGAAGCTGAATCCGCAGGCCCCCGTATCGTGGAAACCGGCGTCCCGTACGTCAGGTCTCGCACCGTTGGCGGTGCACTCACCCACGTACCGACCGCTCACATAGAGACGAACCTTCGCCTGACGTCCCGGTCGCTGCGTGTAGAAAGCCCAGCCGGAACAAACGTTGCGATCGACAATATCCACGTATCCGCGCGCTGCAGTGATCCGGGAACTGTGCAGATAGCGTTCATCAGTGCCAATGGCAGCGACTGCCGAGTCCCATTTCTCCTCGGCCCCAAGCCCGAGGAAGGCATCGACCCCACGCACGAAATCATGGGGATGGATCATCGCCTTCTCGTAGGAACAGACCAATGTCGGCAGCCCGCTTTTCTTGATGAACTGCGTCAGTCGGGCTAACTCCTTCGTTGCGCGCTCAATGCCCTGGATGCAATCCATGAGCATCGAGATTCGATTGCGGTTGGCGATGGCAAAGGGATCCCGATAGACCGCAATGACGTGCGGATTGCGGAGACGGGGCTGCCATACCGCCGCATGCTGGACCGCGGCCGGACGCTTCCAGCCCCAGACCCGGAACTGCTTGTCACGCTCAGCGGCGATCACATTCACCGCCTTGGAATCCCCAGCCTCAACGGCCTCGCTGAGCCTGACATCCTCCAAGACGGGCCCGAGATTCTCCCCCATGTAGACACCCAGGGCCTGCAGGACGCTCGCCACCATGGTGGTACCGCCGCGGGCTACCCCGATCACCACCGCTGTCTTCTCCTCCGGCGACGTCGCCGGCTGGTTGATAGTCAGGAAACCGCGATTGACCAGCGAATCGATATCATTCATCAAACAGTCCGGACGCAACCCCAAGAACAGCGGACTATGGTACCGTTCGACCCCCAGCGAATACAGGGCCCGTGATGCGCGACTCCGGGCTCTAGCAACACCCGACACACCTGCCAACCACCGAGCTCGCGAGTCGAGATGGGATGACCAGAACCGTATTCCTCCACATCGGTTGCGCCAAGACAGGCTCCTCCGCACTGCAGAACTGGCTGCGCGAGAATGCTCGCCCCCTAAGGCGCGCCGGCCTGGCGTATCCGCTAGGCGAGAAGGCGCGACCACTCTGGTCACGCTTACGCAAGGTGCGCCCCGAATACGAAATCACCTCCGGCAACGGTGTACGCTTGCGGAATGCGATCGCCGCGGGTCGCATCGACGAGGTCCTGCACCGCGACCTGAAACGGAATCGGGGTGACTTGCTGTACTCATCGGAAACGTTCCAGTCGCTCGACCTGGAACAACTGGACGCGCTGCGTCACTTCACCGATACGAATCGCTTACAGGCTGTGATCATCGTCTTTCTCCGGGACCTCTACGATGTGCTGTATTCGTCCTATCTGCAAGTCGTGAAGCGGCACGGGTTTGCGGGAAGTTTCCGGGACTTCGCTTTCAACGTAGAGATGCCACAGCAGTTCCGGGTTCTGCGGACGTACGAACAACGATTCGACGATATCCGGGTCCTGCACTACGACTCCGCGAACTCCCAGGGAGTTGACCGCGTATTCCTCCAGGCCTTGGGCATCGACCCGGAGAAAATACCGGCGATGGCGGAACGGACAGTTAACCGGTCCCTGAGTATCGAGGAGGCGGAACTCCTGCGCAGAACCAATGCGATTACGAAGGAATACTTTCCCGGAGAGAGCCTAGAATTCAGCGTTGGCGTTTCCGACACGCTGATCCACGAGAACCCGGAGCGGCAAACCGAGATCCTCTACGACACCGCAATCATTGAGCACCTGGAAAACCGATTCAGAGAAGAGATTCAGCGGATCAACGTCCGTCACTTCGGCGACCAGCGTCTCCAGGTCTTCGTCCCCGAAGGGAAGCTCCTTGCCGAAAATGTGCCGCCGCTAGACCCTGCCTTTGACTCCATTCTTAAGCATTTGATCCACAAGGCCGGCGAACATGCTCGGCAGACGCCGACAGGGCCAGGAGTCGCGGGGCCGACGAGCAATCGGCCGGGGGAAGACCAAGTGGTGAATCACCTCCGTGACGAGGCAGTCCGAAGGGAGAGCGAGTCACCACAGGAGGCATTCCTGCTCATGTCCGCGGCACGGATACTACGGCCCAATGGTCAGTTCATACAGAAGAAGGCATCGGAGTACGCGCGGCGCTTCAATGTGGTGGATACCGGCAAAAAAGGGTCATGACATCAGTCGCGATATCGCACGACACCACTGCAGGCGCAGCCCGGAAAGTCGGATCGTCCCACGCGTCTCGGCTGCGTCCAACAGGCTGGCCGAGAGTACATCGCCCGGCCCCGCACCGAGCAGCGGTAATGAATATCGAAAGCGGTGCATACCGTCTCCGGCCCCGCCGCCTGCATCGATCTGCAGGCGTGTGATGGCGCGCGGATCCCCGTTGACCTCCAGGGAGACGATACCTGCATCCAGCGCAGTCCCCTCCAGGAATCCATGTACGTTCAACCGCCGATCAACGGACATACGGAATACCCCACTTCGCCTCGGAACAGTCCGCCACCCAAGTGCACGGAGCCGCTTTTCAAAGCGTTCCGCCACCGAATAGAGCAGGGCCACGTCCTGCCCGTTCATGGCAAACGCTTTCCGGATCAAACCGATGGGCAGTCGCTGTCGGACCCGTGTTCGCTTCTTGGAAGTGTGATTCATGGAGAGCGACGCAATATCAAGGCCCATACTCCGCCTGACGAGCTCCAGATATTCGGAATAGTGGCTGTTCAGCCCAAGTTGCGCGCGTTCCGGGTCGATTCCGCCAAGAAGCCTCGACTGACGATTCCGCATCGGTCCGTGGTGCAGGAAACTCTCCAGATCGGAGAAGCGACCCGGCGTTGACAATGCCATGTGCTGATACTCGGACACCGCCCGCTCCACCGGGTTCCGAACCAACGACAACGCATGCTCCGGAGGGGCTAAATGCGCATACCTCTGGTACGGGACATGACCGGCGATGATATGAACCCGCTCAGGATCCAACGTGCGCAGCAGCGCTTCCCCCTCTTCCGGAGTGGTTGCGGCAATCAGCCGCTCATTGCGTTTCGGATGATTCGGATAGGCCATGAGCAGATTGGCCCTGGGAACCTTCGCCAGTCCTTGACGGAAACTGGTACCCGCAGTTTTCGGAATGTGGACAAAGAAGAACGGTCTGACTTGTTCCATGCGTAACTGTGCCCGCTGCCGGGTGTGGGTTGTTCTTGTACTGGCCGCGCCAACTGCGCTCATCCTAGCGCATGCGTTCCCGCCAATGACATATCAGCCCTATCCCGAACGAGCTGAGATGGCGCGCCGCCGGGAAAGCCTTGCTCAGCGCCTTTCAGAAACCCAACACGCCATTACCGCTGGCGAACTTTTGCCCCGTTGCCAGCCCGCGCTCGCGTAGGTCCGTGAGCAGCTCGCAGCAACGAGCCTCGGACTCGTGGTGGGCCGTCCTCGACGGCGACCCCTAAGTGTCAACCTGCTTGCCGACAGTGACCTGCGAGAAACGTGTATAACGTAGGGCACTGTAGAGGAGCAGCGAATCGTGGACGAGAACAACGAAATACAAGCCGAACCGAGCCTGGAGCGGCGCACCCGGCGGTAAGCGCCGTTAAATCGACGCTCTTGCCTCAGTCGTATTGGGCGACTTTTTTCGAAGCGGGTAACCCGGCATTCCA
>NZ_JBNAZM010000067.1:0-20387 GCF_051195215.1 Arhodomonas sp. AD133
GCGGAGTCTCGAGTACCCGCTTCAACGGGGGGTGAATGCTCGATCTGTCTCTGCTTCAGCGTAGGTCGGCGAGCGCGCAGCGCTGGCCGACAGGCCGGCCGCGAAGATGTCGGCTGCCAGGAGCAGCCGACCTGCGCAGACTGCCGGCGATGGTTGCGGAGTCTCGAGTACCCGCTTCAACGGGGGGTGAATGCTCGATCTGTCTCTGCTTCAGCGTAGGTCGGCGAGCGCGAAGCGCTGGCCGACAGCCGGGAGCGTAGATGGCGGCTGCCAGGGGCAACCGGCCTAAGCAGACTGCCGGATCTCGGGTGCCCGTTCCGGCAGCAGCCAGACGATACGAGAGGCCGAAAGGCCCACCGCGAAGACCTGACCGAGGAGGAGAGCAATGGACCATTTGAGCGATGAAGTCCGACGCGAGCTCGAAAAGCGCATCAAGTGGATCAAGGAGGGCGAGCGACCCAGGGAAATGACGGGCTCGGACTGGCTGATGCCCTGTGCCGTGTGTGCCGCGATCACGGTGTTCTTCGTGGCGAGCATCGGCGGTTTCTAGACGATTACGAAAACAGGCCCAGAGCCGAGGGGAGGAGAGTCATGAGCTCGAAGGATTCCGTCGAGAGGGAGGCCCTTTTCGGGATACTCCCGGTCATGCGGGGCGAACGCCAGTTCGGCCTGAAGGATTTCATTCTGGTCAATATCGGCTTCGGCATCGCCGCCTGGAGCTTTCTCATCGGCGGTTACACGGGGAGTGTGCTGCCGGCGGGCACGGCGGTCGCCGTGATCCTGTTCGGCAACGCGATTCCGGTGCTGCTGATCTGCGGTCTCGCCAAGTTCTTCGCGCGCTATGGCGTGGATACCTTCATCGGGGCGCGGGCGTCACTGGGCTATCAGGGGAGCAATATCTTCCTGGTGATCTTCGCGATCATCAATCTCGGCTGGATGACCATGGCGTCGTTCATGCTCGGCGAATCGGCGACCCTGCTGGTCGGTGCATTCGATGGGCCCGACTGGCTGACCTCGCGCACGGTCGGCGCGCCGATCTTCGCCGTGGGCGCGTTCCTGGTGGCCTGGCTGATCGCCTATCGCGGCCCGGTCGCCATCAAGCTCTTCAACAGCGTGGGCGTGCCAACGATGTTCCTGATCATCGTGGGGCTCATCGTCTACATTCTGGGTGTCGAAGGGCTGGGCGCGGCGCTCGCGGCGGAGCCGGCCGCACCCTATCCCGACTACACGCGCAGCCTGGTCTCGGCCATCGAGTGGAACGTCGGCCTCGGCTTCTCCTGGGTGGCGTACTTCGGCCAGTGGAGCCGGCTCGCGAACACCGAGCGTACGGCCGTCTGGGGCTCGTTCCTGGGGTGGGGCGTTCTGCTCAATGTCGCCGCGATCCTCGGGGCGCTGACGGCGCTGCTGGTGGGCCAGCACGACCCGGCGAAGTGGATGATCGCCGCCGGCGGTCCGGTCTTCGGCGTGTTCGGCCTGCTGCTGCTGGTGCTCGCCAACCTCACCTCGGCGACCATTCTCGTCTACTCCCAGGGCATCAGCATGAAGACCATGTTCCCGAACTGGAGCTGGCGCGCCGCCATCGCCACGACTCTGCCGGCGATGCTGCTGATGCTCACCCCCGCGTTCTATGACCGTTACACCACGTTCCTGTCCTACATCTCGTTCATCATGGCGGCGTTCGGCGCGGTGCTGGTGGTGGACCTGGTGTTGATGAAGCGCTATCGCGTCGATCTCGCGAGCCTCTACCGCAAGCCCGCGGGCGGTTCCGTGAACTGGGCGGCTTATGCCTCCGTGGTCGGTGGCGGTCTGTTCTACTTCTGGACCTACAACCCGGTGGCGGATACCGCAGGGCCGCTTTTCACCTACATCACCGCCGGCATTCCCACCTTCTTCCTGACCGGAGCCGTGTACTGGGGGCTGAAGAAGCTCATGGGCGCGGAAACCGCCCCGGCGGCCGATATCGCGCCGGTGCGGGAGTGAGGCCAGTGCGCAGACCGGCGCGCGAGTGAGAGAGCGGGCACGGTGTGGCCGTGCCCGTTCACCGGCGAGGGGCGGCCGTGCCGGCCGCCCCTTCCTCCGACAACGAATCGTATGGGGCCTGCCTTCGGCAGGCGCCACGGGGGCCGTGCGTGCCGGCAGCCGGGCGCGGGCCACCGGAATCGCAGATTGAACGAATGACGACGAGGATGGAGAGGACAGCATCATGACCACTGCAATGACCGACCTGATGGCGCATGTCGCCGATCCCGAGAGAGCCGAGCGCATCGAGGCCGTGCGCCGGAAGATCGACGCCCTGAAGATCGACTACGTTTACGTGCAGTTCGTCTCGGTGACGGGGCGCGTGCTCGGCAAGGGCATTCCCTCGGATCACTGGGAATCCGTGGCGAAGCGCGGCGTGCAGACGGTCTACAGCGCCATGGCCAACGTCGCCGCGGACCGGCGCGGGGATTTCATCGGCTATGGCTCCCAGGACTCGGAGCTGGTGGCGTTGCCGGATCCGGAAACGTTCTGCCAGCTCCCCTGGAACAAGCGTGCGGCGCGGGTGTTCTGCACGCTTTTCCGCAACCGCGAGGAAGCCCACGCCCCGGGCAGCTATCTCACCTCAGACAGCCGCGGCAACCTCAAGCGCATCTACCAGGCGTTCCAGGACCGCCACGATGGCCTGCAGATGCGCGTGGGTTGCGAGCCGGAGATGCTGTGGCTGAAAAAGGGCAGTGACGGCAAGCCCGACGGCGGCATGACTTCGCCCTACGCCTACCACGTCGAGCAGTTCGAGGTGTTGAGCGAGGTGATCATGCGCGTCAACGACTACGCGCGCGCCATGGGGCTGGACATGATCCAGGCCGACCACGAGGACGCCCCCGGCCAGGTGGAGCAGAACTTCCAGTTCGACGACTGCCTGCGCACCGCCGACCGGCTCACCACCTATCGCCAGATCTGCGCGCAGGTGGGGCGCGAGTTCGGCCTCATCCCGTGCTTCATGTCCAAGCCGTACATGGGCGTCTCCGCCAACGGCTGCCACCACAACATCTCCTTCTGGCGTGGTGGCGAGGACGTGGTCAACCGCCTCGGCATGGATGAACTACCGGGCATGGAGGCGCTCTTCGCCTATCGCCGCGGCGGCGACAACGCTTTCCGCGGCGACGGCGAGAGCTGGCGGCCGAGCCCGCTCGGCGAGCACTGCATCGCCGGGATCGTCGAGCACATGCCGGCGTTGACCGCCATCGGCTGCTCCAGCGTCAACTCCTACCGGCGGATGCTGGATCTCGGCCTGTGGGCGCCGGTGTTCGCCGACTGGGGGCTGCAGAACCGCACCTGTGCCCTGCGGGTTTCCTCCCCCGACCGCATGGAGTACCGCTCGGTGGATTCCATGGTGAATCCCTACCTGATGATGAGCGCTCTGCTTCAGGCGGTGGATCATGGCATCAGTGACCGGCTCGACGCCGGCGAGCCGCAGCAGGGCAATGTCTACGACCTGCCGGAGGAAGAGCAGGCCGGCAAGCGCCTGCCCACCAACCTCGGCGAGGCGCTGGCGGCGCTGGCGAAGGACGAGGTCGTGCGCAGCGCGCTGCCCGGCGACATGTACCGGGTGTTCGAGCACCACAAGCGCGACGAGTGGGAGCGGTTCAATGCCACCGTCACCCAGTGGGACGTGGACACCTACATCGACTGCCTGCCATAGCCGGCAACGGCCGCCGGCGGCCGCGGAGCCGCCGGTGACTCACACACGCCCGGGAGGAGATTCCCCATGCTCGACAGGGACCAATGGCGGCGCCGTGCTGCCGATCTGGCGGTGGACGACCGCGCTTTCATCGACGGCGAGCTCGTCGCCGCGGTCTCGGGAGAGACCTTCGAGACCCGCAACCCGGCCACCGGCGCCCTGCTCGCCAACGTGGCCGCCTGCGATGCGCCCGACGTGGATCGCGCCGTGGGCGCCGCGCGCCGGGTGTTCGAGACCGGGGCGTGGTCGGCGATGGCGCCGCAGGAGCGCAAGCGCCGGCTGCTCAGGCTCGCCGGGCTCGTCGAGGGTCACCGCGAGACGCTGGCGCTGCTGGAGACGCTCGATGTCGGCAAGCCCATTCGCGACAGCTACCACATCGACATCCCCAACAGCGCCACGGCCATCGCCTGGTTCGCCGAGGCCATCGACAAGGTCTACGGCGAGATCGCGCCCACCGGGGCCGACGCCCTGGCCACCGTGACCCGCGAGCCGGTTGGCGTGGTGGGGGCCGTCGTGCCCTGGAACTTCCCGCTGATGATGGCCGCCTGGAAGATCGCGCCGGCGCTCGCCGCGGGCAACAGCGTCGTGCTCAAGCCCGCCGAGCAGTCGCCGCTGACAGCGCTCTACGTCGCGTCGCTGGTGGCCGAGGCGGACATTCCGCCGGGTGTTTTCAACGTGCTGCCCGGCTACGGGCACACGGCGGGCCGGGCCATCGGGCTGCACGCGGACGTGGACTGCGTGGCCTTTACCGGCTCCACGGCGGTGGGCAAACGCTTTCTCGAATACTCGGGCCAGTCCAACATGAAGCGGGTGTGGCTCGAGTGCGGCGGCAAGACGCCGAATATCGTCTTCGCCGACTGCGAGGACCTGGATGCCGCCGCCGAGGCCGCCGCGTTCGCCATCGTCTTCAACCAGGGCGAGATGTGCACCGCCGGCTCGCGGCTGCTGGTGCAGGCTAGCATCAGGGACGAGGTCCTGGAGCGGGTCGCCGCCGCCATGGAGCGGCTGCAGCCCGGTGATCCTCTCGATCCCGCGAGCCCGCTGGGGGCGATCATCGACCGCCGGCAGCTCGATACCATTCTCGGCTATATCGAGAAGGGCCAGGCGGAGGGCGCGGTACTGCGCACGGGCGGCCGGCGGGTCATGGCCGACAGCGGCGGGCATTTCGTCGCGCCCACGCTCTTCGACGGGGTGCGCGAGGACATGACCATCGCCCGCGAGGAGATATTCGGCCCGGTGCTCTCGGCGATCACCTTCGAGGACGAGCACGACGCCGTGCGGATCGCCAACCACTCCATGTATGGCCTGGCGGCGGCGCTGTGGACCCGGGATATCAGCCGCGCCCACCGCGTTTCCCGCGCGCTGCGTGCCGGCACCGTCTGGGTCAACTGCTTCGACGAGCACGATATCGCCACCCCGTTCGGCGGTTACAAGCAGTCCGGCATCGGCCGCGACCGTTCACTCCACGCTTTCGACAAGTTCGTCGAGACCAAGACCACCTGGATTGCCCTGGGTCAGTGACGGGGGACGGAAACCGACCATGACGAAGCGAACTCCCGTGATCGGGCTGACCGCCTACGGCCGCGATCCCCAGTACACTTTCGCGCTGCAGCCGGAGTACCTGGAGGCCGTCGTGCGGGCCGGCGGCAGCCCCGTTCTGCTGCCACCGATCGCACCGATCGCACCGGACGTGGCGGCGTGCCTGGACAGGCTCGACGGGCTCGTTCTCACCGGGGGTGGCGACCTCACACCCCCCGGTGAGGACACCGGTGCAGGCGGCGACCGCCGCTTGGAGAAGCTCGATCCGCTGCGGGATGCCTTCGAGCGACGGGTCGCCCGGCACGCCATGGAAACGGGCCTGCCGACGCTCGCCATATGCCGGGGTATGCAGCTGGTCAACGAGCTCTACGGCGGGACGCTGTACATGCACCTGCCCGATGATTTGCCCGACGGCGTCGCGCACCGGCTTCCGCCGCGTTATCCGATACCGCATCCGGTCGCGCTCGCCGCCGGCAGTGGCCTGGCGGCAATCGTCGATACCGATACGCTGGCGACCGTTTCCTGGCACCACCAGGGCATCGCGTCCCTGGGGGAGGGATTGCGGGCGACGGCCTGGGCCGAGGACGGGTTGATCGAGGCCTTCGAGCCGGCGTCGCCGGACCACCCCTGGTTCCAGGCGGTTCAGTGGCATCCGGAGATGTCCGCGGCTTACGACGTCAACCAGCAGCGTCTGTTCGACGGGCTCGTGGCCGCGGCATTTTGACATATAACATTTGCTAGCAGATGATTTCGTGAAAAGCCTATGCCTTGGACCGCCGGAGACGGTTGTCACGCGACGCCGCCTGCCGGTGACGGGGGATGGGCCGAGCGATGGGAGGCGCAGGTGACAGGAACCAGGGAGACCGTTGCGGTGGTGCATGCCGAGGGCGATGCAACCGGCACGCTGCCGGAGGTCGCCGACGCGCACGGGCTGCGCCTGCGGGTGACGCCGGTGACCGACGAGCTGCCCGCGCCGGACGGCCTGGAGCTGGCGATCGTCATGGGCTCGCCGGAGGCCGCTTACGACGACACGCTGCCATGGCTCGCCCGTGAGCGTGCCTGGCTGCGCGAGGTGATCGCCCACGGCGTGCCGGTTCTGGGTATCTGCTTCGGCAGCCAGCTGCTCGCCCGGGAGCTGGGTGGCGGCGCGTACCGCAACCACGAGCTGGAAGCCGGTTGGGTGAGCGTGGACACCCGCGCGCCGGAGTTGGTGCCGGAGGGACCGTGGCTGAATTTCCATTTCGACGCCTTCCGGGTGCCACCCGCCGCACGGTTGCTGGCGGACACCGAGCTTGCGCCCCAGGCGTTCGCGCAGGCGCGTTGCGCCGGCGTCCAGTTTCACCCCGAGATAACCGTGGAGATGTTCGACGCCTGGCTGGACGACTGGCGGTCGTCCCCGGAGGGGCATCGAATGCTGGATGATCTGGGGGACATGCCCGAGGCGCTGCGCGAGCGTATCGGGCAGGAGCAGCCGGCGGCGCGGGAGCGGTTCGAACGCCTCATGGGGAACATGCTGGCCGAGATCATGTAACGCCGTCGGGGACGGATTCGAACGGGACAGCCAAAGGGAATCGAGCGTGGCAGCAGCGACGGAACAGGCGGGTGCGGTAAGTGCGACTTTCGGCCGCCTCAAGGCGGAGAGCCGCAGGGACGAGGTGGTGCGCCGCCTGATGGGCGCGATCAGCCTCGGCATGCTGCGTGACGGCGAGCAGCTACCCAGCGAAAGCGATCTCGCCCGACAGTTCGGTGTGGCCACCGTCACCCTGCGCGAGGCTCTGTCGACGCTGCGCCACCACGGCTACATCGAGACCCGCCGCGGGCGCAAGGGCGGCAGCTTCGTGCGCGCACCCTCCGAGGAGGCCGCCGAGCATCACCGCCTCGCCCGGCTGGCCGATGTGAGCGCTTTCGAGCTGCGGGACATCGGCGACGAGCAGCGCGCGGTAACGGGTATGGCAGCGTGGCTGGCCGCCGAACGGGCCTCGCAGACGGATATCGAGCGACTGTTCGCGTTCGCGCGGGCGATGAGCGAGGCGGCTACCACGGTGGACCGCAAGCGCGCGGACGCGCGCTTTCACATCGAGACTGCCGTGGCGGCCCAGTCGGTGCGCCTCACCCATGCGGAGATCCAGCTCCAGCCCGTGCTCGGTGAGCTGCTCGGGCTGTCGGACCGCGACCGGACCGTCATCGACGACATGGTGGCGGATCATTTCGCCATCGCCGAAGCCGTTGCGGCGCGGGAGCCTGCACTGGCGCGGGAGCGGGCCGAGGCCCACGTGGGGCGCGTGGTGAAGTTGCTGCTCAACGCCCACCTGGCGATCGTCGCCGAGCGGGACGCGTCGGGCACACGGGAGGTTTGGCGCTGATGGCCGTATCCAACGAACGCATGTCGCTGCAACAGTGCGCCGATACCATTGCCGGCGAGATCGAGGGCGTGTTCGCCACGCTTGCCACCACCGCCGACCGTGTACGCCAGCTGCGCGAGCAGGCCCGGGCGGCAGGCAGGTGTATGACCTCCCGGGATCTGCACACTCTCCGCGAGCTCGTCACCGCTCAGCTGGACGCCTACGGCGGGCGGCTCAACGGTAGTGGGTTCATTACTGCCCCCGGCGTGCTCAGCGATCGTGACCTGTATCTGGAGTGGTGGATCCGCAATGACGATCCCGTGCAGTTCTACCCGCTGCGCGTGGATCTCGACCCGGCGAGCGCCAACTTCTACAACTACGAAACCATGGCGTGGTTCGCCCTGCCACGCGACACGGGCAAGAGCGTCGTGGTCGGCCCCTACGTGGACTTGAACGGGGTCGACATGTACATCCTCACCTTTTCGCAGCCGGTGGTGCACGAGGGCAGCTTCTGCGGAATCGTCGGGGCCGACGTCCCCGTCTACAGCTTCGAGCGCTGGGTGCTCCACCCCCTCATGCGGCTGCCCAACGATACCGTGCTGATCGGCGAGGAGGGTCGGGTCATCGCCGCGAACACGGCGGACTGGCCGATCGGTACCCTCGCACCGTCCCTGGTCGAGGCAGAGGGCGAGCGTCATCGGCGCGTCGAGCTGGCAGGCGAGGGTCTGAGCTGGTCGCTGGTCGAGACGTCGCCGTAACGACGGTCTCACCTCGCTGCTGCCGCTCCGGTGGTGGCGGCGAGCGCCTCGCGAATGAATTCCCGGAACACCCGCACCCGCGCGGGCGCGTTCAGCCCGCTGAGGGTGATCGCGTACAGCGTGGCGTCGGCGACCTGCCACTGCGGTAGAACGCGGACCAGCGACCCCTCGGCGAGCGCATTGGCGGCGATGATGTCGGGAATCGGACCGATGCCGCCGCCGGCGGTCACCAGTCGGAGCACGCTCGCGTAGTCCGTGGTGCGTGTGGCGTTGGGGAAGGGCACCTCGACGGTGCGGCCCCGGCGATGGGTGAGCCGCAGCCTCGCCGGTCCGTCGGACTCGCGGCCGATGGCGAGTTCATGGGCCTCGAGCTCGTGGGGCTCCCGCGGTGTGCCCCGGCGGGCCAGGTAGTCCGGCGAGGCGTAGGTCAGGATGTGGAACGCGGCCACCGTCGAGGCGCGATAGCCCATGTCCGGCAGGCCCCCCGGGGTGGCCCGCAGCGCCACATCGATGCGGTTGGCGGCGAGATCCAGCGGCGCGTCGGTGGGCAGCAGCTCGACGGTGATCTGCGGATGCAGGCGCCGGAATTCGACGATGAGCGGCGGCAGCACCTCCATGCCGATATCCACCGGTGCCGTCACCCGCAGGTGCCCCTGGGGCACCGAGCGGGCCTGGCGGGCGCCCTCGGCGGCGTCCGCGAGCAGCGACAGCGCCTCCCGCGCCTTGGCGTAGAAGGCCGTCCCCTCTGCCGTGGGATTCACCGCCCGCGGCGTTCGCGCCAGCAGTGCACTGCCGAGCCGCCGCTCGAGGCGGGAGATGCGCCGGCTGATGCTGCCCTTGGTCTCCTGCAGCTCCCGCGCGGCGGCGGAGATCGAGCCGAACTCCATCACCGCGCAGAACGCCCGGACGTCCTCCAGCGCACCGCCCAGGGTTTCCGATCCGTCAACCATGCGTTCCAATCCGGGTGACTTACGCGAGTACGGAAACCTCAATACTGTGTGCTCCGTCGCCCGGGCACAAGCGCGGGCCATGCAATCAATCGACGGAGGACGACGATGACCACGCAAACGAGCACCCGGACCCTCACTCAGGCACCGGCCGGCCTTGCCGGTCTGGCGGACCTCGGCTATCCCCTCATGCGCGTGACGGCGGGGCTGCTGCTCATGCCCCACGGTGCGCAGAAGCTCTTCGGCTGGTTCGGCGGCTACGGCCTCGCGGGCACCGGCGAGTTCTTCGCCGGCTCGCTGGGCCTGGAGCCCGGGATTGTCTTCGCGCTGCTGGCGGGGCTGGTGGAGTTCGTCGGCGGGCTGGCGCTGGTGCTGGGGCTGCTGACCCGACCGGCGGCACTGGCGGTGGCCGTGTTCATGGCGGTGGCGCTTTCGGTCCACGTGCCCAACGGCTTCTTCTGGACCAACGGCGGCATCGAGTACCCGCTGATGTGGGGGTTGATGGCGGTGGGCATCCTGCTGCGCGGCGGTGACCGGTATTCCCTGGACGCGCGTCTGGGGCTGCGGATTTAGGCGCATACGGATTTCGACGTTCGGCCAATTGCGGTAGGTCGGGCGCAGTGAGCCATCGCCCTCTTGCGGCCGGCATGCTCGCCGGGTGGTGGCGAGACGGCCGGTTGTGGGGCACCGGCCGCGGCCGTCGGAGGCTAAGGACAGCCGTTGCATCGGGGGCGGTCGGGGTGCGCCCCGCCGGGAGACGCGGAGAACACGTCCGGGTGGGCTCGTATGCGGCCATCCATGGCCGCATACGCTCCCGCCGGGGCGCACCCCGACCGCCCGGTGTCCGCCGCGGAGCATCCACGTCGGCGCACCGTCGTCGACGGCTGCGACAAGCTCAGTGTTATACAGGAGCGTGATGATGGCTGGAGACAATCTGCCGACTGTGTTTCTTCCCCATGGCGCCGGACCGTGCTTCTTCATGGACTGGCAGCCCGCGGACACCTGGAACCGCATGGCGGACTGGCTGCGCCGCCTGCCGGATCTCGCTGGCGGCGTGCCCCGGGCGGTACTGGTGATCTCCGCCCACTGGGAGGCCGCGGCGTTCACCGTGAACGCCCGGGCCGCGCCCGGGCTGCTGTACGACTACTACGGCTTCCCGGCGCACACTTACCGGCTCGCCTGGCCCGCGCCGGGCGCACCCGAGCTCGCGGAGGAGGTCCGCGATCGGCTCCGTGGCCAGGGCATCGGCTCCGAATCGGAGCACGAGCGCGGCCTGGATCACGGCGTGTTCGTACCGCTCAAGGTGGCGTTCCCGCAGGCGGACGTCCCGGTGGTGCAGCTATCGCTGCGGGCGGGACTGGATCCCGAGGAGCACATCGCCGTGGGCCGGGCCCTGACACCGCTGCGCCGCCAAGGGGTGCTCATCGTCGGCAGCGGCATGAGCTACCACAACATGCGCCGGTTGCGCCGCGGCGGGCCGGCGGTGGACCCGGCTTCCGAGCGCTTCGATGCATGGCTGGCGGAGACCGTGGCCCTGCCGCGGGCCGAGCGCGAGCAGCGTCTTGCGGCGTGGGAGCGGGCGCCGGGGGCGCGGAATGCCCACCCGAGCGCCGAGCACCTGCTGCCCCTGCACGTCGCCGCCGGGGCGGGCGGCGACGATACGGGCGGCAAGGCGTTCGAAGACCGCGTGCTCGGCAGCGTTCAGTCCGCCTTCGTGTTCGGGAGCCCGGTTTCCGATCAACGCGCCTGAAATTTCGCGATGTTAGGGTGCGCCCACGGCAGCAGGGGGAGAGTGCCGCGGCTGCTGCAGGGACCGACAAGCGAGATACCAGGTGACAACTCCATGAATATCGCCCTGATACTCCTGTGCTTCGTGGCCGTTTTCGCAGGCTCCATCGTCTACGTTTACCGCTTCCGGGGGGAGGTGCGCTACGAGAGCTTCGGACAGTACTTCCGCAAGAGCTGGCCGATATTCGCACCGCTGAACTGCATGCTCTATTTCTTCACGGCACCGCGGGCGCGGCGCGCGATCATGGCCCGCGAGCGGTTCCCGGAGCTGGACGTCATTCGCGACAACTGGGAAACCATCCGCGCCGAAGCGGAGCAGCTGCTCCACGGGCAGGCCTTCGAGCACACCGCCGACCCGGGTGCCGGCGGCTATTACGACGTCGGCTTCCGCACCTTCTACAAATACGGCTGGCGCAAGTTCTACCTTAAGTGGTACGGCTATACGCACCACTCGGCGCGGGCGAGCTGCCCGGAAACCCTGAAGATTCTGGCGCAGGTGCCGTCGGTCAACGGCGCCATGCTCACCGTGCTCCCGCCGGGTGGCAAGCTCACGCCCCATTCGGACCCGGCGGCGTGCTCACTGCGTTACCACCTGGGGCTCGCCACTCCAAACGACGATGCCTGCTACATCAACATCGACGGCACGGACCATTCCTGGCGCGACGGCCAAGACCTGCTCTTCGACGAGACCTACCGCCACTATGCCCACAACGACACCGACCGCCACCGCCTGATCCTGATGTGCGATGTGGAGCGTCCCACCTGGCTGGTGGGGCCGGTGGTCAACTTCGTCTACAAGGGCCTGATGCGGGCCACGGTGGTGCCCAACACCGACGATGACCGGCGCGGCTTCGCCAACCGGGTATTCGCTCGTCTGTCGCCCCTGCTCGCCGATATCCGCACGCTCAAGCACACCAACAACGCCCGCTACCAGGTGATCAAGCACTCGGCGAACGCGGTGTTGCTCACGCTGGTCGCTGGCGTGGTGGTGGGGGCGGCGTACTCGCTCCACGCGGTCGTGACGCTCGCCGGCTGATGACCGCTCCGCGTCCGTCGGCGGCGCCACCCCTGGCGGCACTTACCCGGGTTGGGGTACGCTCGCGCACACGCTGCCAGGACGGCCACCGCCATCAGGGAGGATGACCATGCTGCCATGCCCGTGTACCCATTCGCTCCGCCCCCCGGCCGTCGGGGAGTAGCCAGCCATGGGTGTGCTCTTGACCAGCCCCGAGTGCCTGCCGTTCACCGTCGCCCTGGGCGTAATGCTCGCTCTGGCGGTGCTGGAGGGGACGATGACCGTGCTCGGCGCCGGCCTCTCGCAGCTCGTGGATGCGGCGCTGCCGGATATCGATGTCGATTTGGCTGCGCCGGACGCCGCCACGCCCGGCGTGGCCACCCGGGCTCTGGCGTGGCTGCAGCTCGGCCGGGTACCCGCCATCGTCGTACTGATCGTGTTTCTCACCGCCTTCGGCCTGCTCGGCTTCGCCGTACAGGCGGGCATTCGCGCGTTCACCGGCGGCCTCGCGCCGGCGCTGGCCGCTGCCCCCGCCGCTGCGCTCCTCGCGCTGCCGCCAACGCGCTGGGGCGCACGCCTCGTCGGCCGGATTCTGCCAGGCGAGGAGACCAGCGCGGTGTCCAGTGAGAGCTTCGTCGGCCGCTTGGCCACCGTCACGGTGGGCGAAGCCCGGCCGGGCTATCCGGCGGAGGCCCGTCTAGCCGACGAGTACGGCCAGTCCCACTACGTGCTCGTCGAGCCCGTGGACGATGTGGTCTGCGCGGCGGGGGCTCGGCTGCTCATCATCGAGCGCACCGAGGGGGGCATCTACCGCGCCGTCCCCGATCCCACAGAAACCTGATTCTCTGCCCGACACCGACATGGAGGTTCGCTGCCCATGAATACCCTGTTCAACGCCGGTGTGATCGTCGGCGTCGTCGTCATCGCCCTGATTGCGCTGGGGCTCATCCTCGCGCGGCTCTACCGGCGCTCGTCCAAGGAGGTGAGCTTCGTGCGCACCGGTTTCGGCGGCCAGCGCGTGATCCTGAATGGCGGCGCGCTGGTGTTGCCGGTGCTCCACGAGGTCATTCCGGTGAACATGAACACGCTGCGCCTGGAGGTGCGGCGGGTGAACGAGCAGGCGCTCATCACCCGCGACCGCATGCGCGTGGACGTGGGCGCCGAATTCTACGTGCGGGTGGCGCCGGACGGCGAATCCATCTCCGCGGCGGCGCAGACGCTGGGACGCAAGACCATGCAGCCGGACGAGCTCAAGGAGCTGGTGGAGGGCAAGTTCGTGGACGCCCTGCGCTCGGTGGCCGCCGGCATGACCATGACCGAGCTCCACGAGCAGCGCGCCGACTTCATCCAGCGCGTGCAGCAGGTGGTCACCGAGGATCTGCGCAAGAATGGCCTGGAGCTGGAGACGGTCTCTCTCACCGGCCTCGACCAGACCTCCATCGACTACTTCAACCCCCAGAACGCCTTCGACGCCGAGGGCATGACCCGGCTCACCGAAGAGATCCAGGGGCGGGAGAAGTCGCGTAACGACGTCGAGCAGGACACCAAGGTCGCCATCCGGCAGAAGAACCTGGAGTCCGAGCAGCGGGTGCTGGAGATCGAGCGCGAGGAGGAGTACGCGCGCCTCGAGCAGCAGCGTGAGATCGAGGTGCGCCGCGCCGCCCAGGCCGCGGAGATCGCCCGCGAGCAGGCCGAGCGCAAGCGCGAGTCGGAGCAGGCGGAGATCCAGGCGGAGCAGCAGACCGAACGCTCGCGCATCGACTCCGAGCTGGACGTCGAGCGCGCCCGCATCGACAAGGACCGTCAAACCCAGGAGGCGGACATCGAGCGCCGCCGTCAGCTCGAGGCTGCCGAGATCGAACGCGAGAAAAGCCGCAAGCTCGCCGAGCAGGGGCAGGAGATCGCCATCGCCGAGAAATCCCGGGAGCAGTCCGAGGCCCAGGCGGAAGCCGACCGGGCGCGCGCCGTCGCCGTCACCGAGGAAGAGCAGGTGGAGACGGTGCGCGAGACCGCCCGCGCCGACCGTGACAAGGCGGTGAAGCTCGTCGCCGCCCGCGAGGACGCTGAACGCCAGGCCATCGGTGTGACCGTGGCCGCCGAGGCCGAGAAGCAGGCCGCCGCCGACCGTGCCGAAGCCAACCGCATCGAGGCCGAAGGACAGGCCACCCATGAGCGTCTGGTCGCCGAGGGCGAGCGCGATGCCCGTATCGCCCGCGCCGATGCCGAAGCCCGCGCCTACGAGGTGGAGGCCGATGGCCAGCGGCGTCTCAACGAGGCCGCCAACACCCTGGAGGAGAACCAGATCGCCATGCAGGTGCGCATGGAGCTGCTGCGCCAGCTTCCGGAGATCATCCGCGAGAGTGTGCGGCCCATGGAGCGCATCGAGGGCATCAAGATCCTCAACGTGGACGGCATCAACCCGTCCGCCGGCAACGGCGGCAGTGGCGATGGCGGTGATGCCGGCTCGGGCAATGGCAACCTCGCCGAGCAGGCGGTGAACGCCGCGCTGCGCTACCGCGGGCAGGCGCCGCTGGTGGACAACCTCCTCGCGGAGGTTGGTCTCAAGGGCGACGACCTCCAGGGCCTCGCTTCCGGCCTGGCCGACAGCGCCGTGGTCAACGGCGACGCCAAGCGTCCGCGCACTACCGAATAGTTCCTGCGCACCGGGCCCGCCGCCGCGAGCGGCGGGCCGCATTCACCGACCCGGAGTCCCGCAATGGCCACCCCGGCGATGACTTACCTCATCCTCGACGATGCCGGCGTGCTCTGGCAGGGCCGTGGCCCGGAGGCGTTCGAACATGGCCTCGCACTCATGCGCGCCTTTCGTCTCGGTGAGCCACTGCCCGAAGACCACGATCTGCCCCGTCCTGTGGAGGGAGACCTGGTCTTCGCCCAGGAGCTCGACCGCAATACGCCGGCCGAGATGGCGCCGCGCGGCCGCTGATTTCGACACGCACCGGGATTCGGGTCCATGTAGCGATGCACATCGCCGCGGCCAGGCTGGCAACCGCCGCCGGTATGGGTAAGGCTGGGGGACAGCCGTCCGCGTTGCTCGGCCCCGCCCGTGGGCCGTGGCGACGTGCAATCCCTGGACCGCGGTAGTAGTCATGCACGCGCCGGTTGCCGATCTCCACGTTTACGTCCTGATCCTGGATCAGACCCACGCGCTCGACCTGTCTGGTCCCGTCCAGGTGCTCGGCGCGGTCCGTGAGCTGGGCATCGCCGAGGTGGCGCTGAGCTATGTGGGCGTAAGCCCGGACGCGAACCTCTACCAGGGACTGTCGGTCAACGCGCTCGCCGCCCTGCCGGAGCGCGTGCCACCGGGGGCGAAGGTGCTGGTGCCCGGGGCGAAATGGGCGGAGGGCGTTTATCGTGATCCCGACAGCCGGCGGGCACAGGCGTGGCTGCGTGACGCCGCCGGATGCGAGGGCGTCGAGATCATCGCCGTCTGCAGCGGGGCATTCCTGCTCGCCGAGGCGGGCCTGCTCGACGGCCGGCGATGCACCACGCACCACACGCTGCTCGGTGAGCTCGACCGCCGCTATCCGCACACCCGGGTGCAGGCCGATCGGCTGTTCGTCCGCGATGGGCCGATCACGACGTCCGCCGGGGTGTCCTCGGGCATCGATACCACGCTGGATGTGGTGCGCCGGGCGTTCGGCGAGGCGGCAGCCGCGATGGTCGCCCAGGATCTCGCCATGTACATCCGTCGCACGGCTATGGATCCCCAGCACAGCGACCTCCTCGACCGGCACAACCACCTCAACCCGGCGGTTCACCGAGTGCAGAACCTTCTGCTTGAACGCCCCGAGGCGAAGTGGCGCATGGACGCGCTGGCGAGCGAGGTGAACCTTTCCCCGCGCCAGCTCACGCGGCTTTTCAAGCGCCATACCGGTATCTCCGTCAAGGCCTACCACACGCTGGTCCGCCTGGAACGGGCGCGGGTGCTGCTCTGCCACTCCGAGCTGTCAGTGGAGCGGATCGCCGAGGCGGTGGGGTTCGCCTACCCGCAGAACTTCCGGCGTGAATGGCGCCGTCAGTATCGGCAGACGCCGACACAGTGGCGTACCGCCGCGAAAAGCCGGGAATGAGTTCCCCGCCAGGAATGGCCGGAAAAGCTCCCTCGAAGACCGGTTGAACGCTCGTCGACGTTGACGGCCTCGCTTAGCCTTCGCGCAGTGATCGGGCGAAGGGAAGGCGACGATGATCTCAAGCCGTTGGATGCGGACCGTGCTGCTGGTGACGTTCGGCGTGCTGATCTGCGTGTTCGGATCGAGCCTCAAGAACACCTACCAAGTGTTCTTCACGGACATGGTGACGGCCTTCTCCGTGGACAGGGGCGATTTCGCCATTTCCGGGTCGCTGTTCGTGCTCGTCATTGGTGTGGCCTCGCCCCTGGTAGGCTATCTGGCCGATCGTTTCGGGGCGAGGGTGACGCTGTTCATGGGGGTCGTGCTCGCCGGTGTGGTCTTTCTGGGTATGGCGATCGCCGGCGACTACGTTGCCTTCGCCGGCCTCTACGGTGTCGGTGCGGCGCTCGCTTATACGGCGCTGTCTTACGTGCCGCTGGGCGTGCTCAGCGAGGAGGTGGGGTCGCCGCGTTGGCGGGGGCTGATCTACGCGGTGATGACCAATGGCGCGGCGATCGGCTTCATGGTCCTCTCGCCACTGTGGGTCTATCTCGGCACGGTGGCCGACTGGCGAACGGTCTTCGCGGCCATCGGCGTGGTGTTTCTCCTGCCGCTGGCGGCGCTGTCCCTGACCGCGCTGCGTCTCGGCGCCGGGGTCGATCGCGTCGACGCGGCGGCGGAAGCGCCGATACCGTTTGGTTGGAAGGCGCGATGGGTTCTCGCCTCGCCGGTGTTCTGGACGCTGGCTGCGAGCTTCGCGGGTTGCGGCTTCACCATGGCGCTCATCGACGTGCACGTCATGCCTTATCTGGAGGAACTGTCGGTCAGTCCTGCGTGGCGGGCTCTGGCCATCGCCTCGCTCGGAGCCACCGAGCTGTTCTTCGGCCTGCTCGCCGGCTACCTCTGCGATCGCCGTGACCGCAGTCTCGTGCTCGCCGGCTGCTATGCGCTGCGGGCGCTCGCGATCCCATGCCTGGTCATTGTCCCCGACAAGGTGGGCGTTCTGGCGTTCTCGTGCCTGTTCGGCGCCAGCTATCTGGGGACGGTCGTGGCCACGACCGCGCTGGTGATGGAGACGTTCGACGCACGTGTACGCGGCCTGGCACTCGGCGGTGTCTGGCTGTTCCACCAGCTCGGTGCACTGGCGTGCACACAGTTGGGGGCCGAGCTCTTCGACGCGCTGGGCAGCTATCGCCTGATCTTCCTGGCCGCCGCGGGCGTGTCCCTTGCCGCGGCGCTCGCCTCGGGTTCTCTGCGCCGTCGGCGGCCGGCGGCGCGGCCAGCGCCAGGGGTGCCCGGCGCTTAGCGGTGTCTGTCAGCGCCCGCCGCGCTCCCGCGCCTCGTCGAGCTTCAGCAGCAGCGATTCCATGCGCTCACGGTAGTCGCCGGGCTCGCTCCACAGACCGCGTTGCATGGCTTCCACCAGTCGTTCGGCCATTTCCCGCAGGGCTTCCGGGTTGTGCTCGCGCAGGAAAGCCTGGTTGTCGCCGTCGAAGACCAGCGCCTCGCTCACGTTGGCGTACTGGTAGTCGTCCACTACGCCGGTGGTGGCGTCGTAGGCGAAGAGGTAGTCCACGCTGGCCGCCATCTCGAAGGCGCCCTTGTAGCCGTGGCGGTGCATGGCCGCGATCCACTTGGGGTTGGTGACGCGGCTGAGCTCTTCGTTGAGGGTGCGCACGGTGGGCGCGGCGGGATGGACTCCTGCATGTCCGCGAGCTTCTGCACCGCCGCGTCGAAGAGGCGCATCACGTTGGGGAAGGCACTCGCCTATGCTCACGAGCGCGAAGGGCCGCTGCGGGTATTCTTCGCCGATCCGGCGGTGCCCATCGACACCAACCGGCTCAAGCTGGCGCTACGCGTCATCCCCATGGGGTGGAAGAACTGGCGGTTCTGCTGGGCCGAGGCCGGCGCGCGGCACGTGGGCACCCTGCAGAGCCTGCGCCCCACCTGCCGACTGCATGGCATCACCCCCTACACCTACTTGGTCGATGTCCTCCAGCGTATCGGCCAGCATCCGGCCGGCGAGATTATCACGCTTACGTCCCGTGTGTGGAAAGCGCGCTTCGCCCACGATTCACTGACCAGCGACGTCGAACGCCATGGCCATTGATATCGACCCCCTCTCCTACGACGAGCCGTCGCTCTGAACCACCGCATCGTCGAGCGGCTGAAATATCTCGAAACCCTGCACGCGCACCGGGCGATGACGACATTTGACCTGGGGGCGCGGGTGAGCTTCGAGTCCATCCGCGACGGTCGCCTCACCGGGACACTGGTGAAGTTCAATCGCAAAACGGTCACCGTGCTCGCAGATGAGGGCCGCCAGTGGCGCGTCCCGCCCGAGATACTCTCGCCGATCAACGACGTCGATGCCGGACCTGCGATCGGGGCGGACGACGACAACGGCTCCGAGCGACCGCGTCCACCCCGGCGCTTTCCTGCGCACCGGTCAAGACGGTCGGGTATGTGCGCTTACCTGTATACTAGGAACCGCTTAAGCGCTGCCGGGATGCGGTGGCAATTCATCCATTGTTTAATGCGGGAATGGAGTCTCGATATGACGTTCCGACCCTTCTGGTGCGCGGGCGCGGCCGCACTCGCACTAGTGACTGTCTCTACCGCTCAGGCTGAAGACCTCTTCGGCTGCAAGGTATTGCTCTGCCTCGCCAGCGGCAACCCCCCTCACGAATGCGACCCGGTGCTGAATCGTCTGACGGATAGTCTCAAAGACGGGGATCCGTTTCCCGAGTGTCCGCAAGTAGACGGCCCTGGCTCAGGAGAAGGGGGTGTCAACACACAGTGGGTCGAACGGGAACGATGCAAGGACGGATATAGAGTTGTCACCATTCGAAAGCCCGATCACAAAGAACAAATACCAGGGGTATACGAATGTGTCGCTGAGCAAGGCCGTGCCGGCACTGTCTACATGTCGCCGTTCACCGGCGGTGGAACAAACCAAGAATCCGAGCGCGAGCGTGAGCAACGGTACATCCATCGCAATATCGTCGGTGCTGTTGACACCCGGTACTACGAAATCCTCTCCCATGAAACCGTGGAAAGCTCAGGACAATGGAAATACCTCGTGCGCTACTATGACAGTTACCCGGCCGAGAACTTCCGATTCAACAATGCGTTGAGTATCGAGGTCTATCACAGCGGTCGGAAGGCTCAGCAGTGGTACTACTACGGGGGCCGTGTCTTTCAGACGCGGGATGGTCAGCTACCCTGGCAACAATAAGCTGCTCCTGCCAAGCCTTTTCACGCTATGGTATGAGTTTCGCGCTTCATCGGGCGTGCCGGGGCATTCTTCGAATGCCCCGAACTTGTCCACCCTCCGCGCCTAGATCGGTTCCGGTCGGATAGCCACTGTTCGCCCAGCCCAGTAGCACCCTGGCGGCGTTCTCTCCCCTATTGAACCTCGTCGCTACTGCCTCGATGGGCTGGATAGGCTGCTTGAGCGGGTGGGTTTGGTTCGCAATGGGTGGAATCCCGATCTGCGCTTCCTCGGGCTGTTCGTGAACAAGCTCTATGCGCGGTTGGATGATTTCGTGGAGCTCGAGGAGCAGGTGCGCGCGCTCGGTGACCCGGTGGCTTCCGTGACAGTGCATTACCACCCGAATATCGCGCGTGGCAATGCGACAGGTGCCGGTGTGGCACGGCGCTCGCAGTGGTTACCACTGACGGGCGGCCCCCGAGATGCCCGATTTCGTGGGCTGGCTGTTCGGTCAGCTCGATCAGGAGGAACGCTAATGGTCGGGTATGACGTGGCGAGCCGGATGGCCGGGCTGCGTGACCGCATTGAGCGCGTGAGCAGCGACGAGACGCTGCGCAAGGCGCGTGTGAGTGATATCGAACGCGATCCGCAACAACCGCGGCGAACGTTCGAGCAGTCCGGGCCCGAGGAACTGGCGAGATCGGTGCGGGCCCGCGGCGTAACTCCAGCTTGCCTCGACGCGCTTCCTCACCCTTTGGCACGGCAGCAGCGCAAGGAGCGCGCCATTGATGACGCGCCCCCTCTTTTGGGCCCTACTGCAACGGTGCACGGTCCTGCTTGACCCATTCCGCGTAGTTAGTCCGTTCTGAACAACCTGCTATGCCACGCCCTGCAGTGCGGGTTCGCGAGCCCAGTCGCAGATGGTGACATCAA